>JBBQMX010000066.1:0-7768 GCA_038329375.1 Pseudomonadales bacterium
TCGACGTTTTCACGACAGCGGGCTCAACCACGTTGATCTGAATTGCGACAACATCCTTGTAGCGGATGATCAAATCTATCTGATCGACTTTGACCGTTGCCGGTTGGTGGCCGGGAATGCGAACGACGCAGGCTCGACATGGAGACAGCGAAACCTGGACCGGTTGCACCGCTCCATTGAAAAGCGGTGTGCCCGCCTTACGCGTCAGCAACGACAAGCCCACTGGAAAATTCTTCTGCAGGCCTATGACCATCCACAACGCCAACCCGATTTCGAAGGGGCCTGATATTCCCTGATGACCACTGTTGAACTCAAAGAAGAACTTCATTCCAACACCAGAAGAACCCGGATAACCTACCGGGCGCTGGTGAATGGGCAGGCGGCGGCCATCAAGTGTTACCGCAAGCCACTTTTCGGGGTCATTCATTGGTTGCGGGCGCTGCGCCGTGGCAAGAAAATCCGCCAAGTCGGCGGGCCAGTGCCGTCAATTGTATTCTCGGGTTGGGTCGCGTCCGAGAAATGTTTTGGCTATGGGACGGCTTTTCTGGAGGGGTACCGGCCGCTTCGTGCCGTCCTGATGGAGGAATCATCCGTCTCAAGGCAGATCGACATCATTCGCCTGCTGGGCCAGACTATGGCTGATGCGCACAAGCGTGGCATTGAACAGCCGGACGGGAACCTGACCAATTTTCTAATGGGCACCAACGACAGGCTCTCTATGGTTGATGAAGACGATATTCGCGTGCATTCAGGCATGCTTCCTCCGGGGGTAGCTGTATCCAGCCTTGCCAATGTAGCGGCGCGATTGCCTGATGAGAAAATGGTCGAAACGCTTCTGGCCGCCTATCTTGAAGTGGCCTTTGTGGGCAGAGGCTCGGAGTGGGACGATGGTGCCTTCTGGGCCGGAGTCAAGGGCTGGCGGGCAACGCTGGGTGCAAAGCGGGCTGACCGGAATATTGCGCCCCGTCAGTTTGACTGATGGCGTGTTAGTGCGACAAATGATAAGGCAAGGCGCTTCAGGGCCCGGGTGTCCAGCGGATTTATTTTCAGGAGTGTTTTCAGGGTTGAGCGGTATTCCCGGGTCAGTCCTGCGTCCTTTTGTCTGCGGGCCAGAAGATTGAGATAACGTGAGGCGAGCTTGGGATGCTGCGCGATAAAATCGGCGTGCCTCTCGGCAACCACAGCATCGCAGTTGGCTTGCTTCAACAGGTTGTCGTTGGTGCTGAGGCGGAGACCCTTGTGAATAAAGAAATTCACGAGTGGTGCCTCGACGGAGCCACAGCCGCAACCTTGGCTTAACATGCGGAAAATGAGTTCGCGGTCTTCAGAGACACTGAGAGTTTCATCAAAGCCGCTGAACTCGCGGATGGAGTCGGTTCTGAACATCATGCCGGTTGTTCGTGTATAGGCTGCCGCAGCGTAGGACGATTCTGGTGCCGGATGATTGCGGCGACTAAGGCAGGGGAAACCTTGGGCTCTGGATGTTCTCCCGGTATGGATATCAACAACGTGCAGTGCCGGCCAGGAAAAATCGATGTCAGTTCCAGTGCTCTCCATAAAATGGAGCATTTTTTGGGCGTAGTCCGGGTGAAGGGTGTCGTCATCATCAAGAAATGCTGTATAGGGACCTCTGGCAAGTGAGAGGCCTGTGTTGCGGGCAGCAGAGGCTCCTTTTGGCGAAGGATGACGATAAATTGAAACTATGGCTTCAAATTGTTCGTTGATCACGGGGGGGCTGCTCCCGTCATCGACCACAATGACTTCAAGGTCCCCGGCGGTCTGAGCGGTCGCTGACTCAATCGCTTTTTTGAGCATATCCGGACGATTATGAGTCGGAATGATAATGGATAGTAGGGGCATTAGGTTCGACCATCAGCAAGTGATGCACGAATTGTATCTGAACTTGCGTTTGGATTCAGTTGGGTATGGATAGAGAATTTCGGTCATCAGAAAGTAGGTCATGCGTTGGAATTATTCGCGCTGTTTAACTCTGTCAATTGGAAAGGTGGTCAGTTTGTTGGTGTCGCGTCGGGTTCCTGATTGGTTGTTGCCCCTCTGGGTATGTTTAAGCCTCTCTTCCGTTTTCAGTTTGCCGATGTGGCAACAGTCAACGGGGGCAGGGCTGAATATTTTTGATGTGCTTATCAGCTTGCCTTCACTTCTGATATTGGCCCCGTTAATGATTCGTCGAGGTTGGGTCGGCAA
The DNA here is from genome assembly GCA_038329375.1 of Pseudomonadales bacterium. Taxonomy (GTDB): domain Bacteria; phylum Pseudomonadota; class Gammaproteobacteria; order Pseudomonadales; family Oleiphilaceae; genus Marinobacter. Next base: position 2,206 of record JBBQMX010000066.1, read on the forward strand.
GGGGTTTTTGATTGCTTCGGCCCCTCTTGGCTTTTATCTGATGTTTGCTCTAGTCTCGCTGACATGGGCAAACTCACCCGATTATTCCAAAACGTTCAGGGCGGCTGGACAGGTCACTGCCATCTTTGTTCTGTTCTCCTACCTTAACCTTTCCGGCAATACGTTGTTGCTCAGGAGAGCGCTTTTATTGGCTTGCATGTCTACAGCTACGTTGGGCGCATGGCATCTCATTGGCACGTACGTTGTCCTTGACATGCCATGGGAGGCGACGCTTTACGAAGGAATCGAGCGGGAAAGGTTGGAAGCCTACGGCATAAAGCCGACTAATGCGATGCTGGCCACACTCATGATCGCACCGCAGGCAGCAATGCTCCTTGGATTGATACTGGGGGAGGAAAATGGAAGTTTCCGTTATCTCGGACTGGCTGGCCTTGCAGTTTTGCTTGTATTCCTTATTGCCTTGGAGAGGAGGACTGGTCAGGTGGGCATACTCGTAGCAATCGTCACATGCATCATTCTTTACCGAAGTCGCTTTTGGTGCGCGATATTCGGAACCGCAGTACTGTGTGCAATTCTTGTGCTGATAATTTATCCGGAGTTTATTCTAAGCCGCGGACTGTCTTGGCGCCCGGAAATCTGGATGGCAACAGTGGACGCGATCCTCAATAAGCCATTTTTGGGGCACGGGATCAATAACAACGTCACACCTGTTGTGGTGGTCGACCACGAGCAAAGCGTGATTCAACAGTTTCGCCACCCCCACAACATCGCGCTCTCGGTGGCATATTTCCTGGGTGTTGTCGGGGTTATTCTTTGGGCTCTGATATGGATCCCCGGCGTTCTTGCCAGAATACGGACTCTCCCGGAGCAGCAACAGGACGGGTACATTCTGATTCCACTATTGGTCGGTGTGGCAGGCTTGATGTTTGATGGTGGCGACCCGCTGTCACCCTTTCATTTCGATTGGTTTTGCTTCTGGATACCTGCCATGTTGCTGCTTTCAAGTCAGGCGGTTAATGGGCAACATCTGTTTACTGGCGAGAGCAGTGTGCGATTCCTGTACCTTTTCCCATACGCCCATCCCAAGCAGGTTTAAAGCAATGACAAGCATTCCCCGAAAGCTCCATTTTATTTGGGTTGGAGATGAGTCGTTGCGGCCTGATGCGTATATCGAAACCTGGCAGCGGCAGCATCCTGATTATGAGCTCCGGGTATGGGGGAACCGTGACTGGCAGGAGCGCAACTGGATAAACCGTGAGCACATGGATCGAATCTCTCTTCTGGACAGGGGTTATGCGGGAGTTGCCGATCTTATGCGTTGGGAAATACTGCTGGCGGAAGGGGGGTTTGCACTTGATGCTGATTCCGTCTGCTTGCAGCGACTTCCGGACTGGATTTTCAGTTGTGATTTTTTTGCGTTATGGGAAAACGAGTTTACCCGGCCGGGGCTTGTGGCGAACGGATACGTTGGGGCCAGGCCGGGGCACGAAGTGATTCGTTCCGTCGTAACGGAATTGAATGGGATCCGGGATATTACCCGCCATTTCGTCTGGAAAAAGTTAAGGTACAAGAAGCGCAAAGTCTGGCAGACGACGGGACCAATACCCTTTACCAACGCTATTTTTGCCTCCGCGTACAAAGACATGACTATCTTGCCCAGCCACTTCTTCTTGCCTGTGCATCATTCCGGTGATGTCTACACGGGCAATGGGCCTGTCTATTCCTGTGAGTTTTTTGCAGGAACGAGAGCAACTTACGCCGAAATGACGGCAACAGACCCAGAGAAACTGGTTGCCGAAACCAAGTTGCGACTTGCAAAGCTGGTGGAAGAGTCAAAGCAGCAGGCAATCGCTAGAAGGACATCTGGCGAGGATCAGCGGTAATCCCTGTACGTATAGAGCTTTGACAGCCCGTCTATGTGGACGATGCCAACCTGAACAGGGATGCGGTCAACCGCTGCAGCCACAGCGACGGCCAGCCTGTGGTGGCCTTTCCCGCCAAAGTAAGGAGATCCATCCGGACCGATATGGACGAGGATGCCGCCCTCTTCACGAAAGTTCCTCTGAATCAGTTCGCTCCTGGGACTTAGCGTTCCGTTTCGGATTACGATCTTATAAAGCTCATCCAGTTCCTTGTAACGTTGCCTAACATCATTCTCCGATTCCAGGCGATCAACTTTTCCATGCTTAAAGTTGTATTCCATCATTTGCTGGTAAATTCCGGTTTCTTCCAGGGGAACATTTTCATGCCAGTGACGGGTGTAGGCTCTGACAACTTCGATTTCTTCTATGGATGAGATTTTTTCTGGGGGCCATTCATAGACGACTTTTCCGCTGTGTTTCGTGTTCCAGTGTTTGAGTGCACATTCCATCTTATCCATTGGAATCCATAAACGTTCGGCAAACAGTGGTGCTCCAGGTCCGTATTGTTGCGTATTTTCCCTGTCCCTCGTCCATGCTTTCACCCGGCTACTCCAATTCCCGCGAATCTGCTCGAAGCTACTTTTTTCAGTAATGCTCATGCCGCCGTGTGCCCGCCTATGGTGTAAACTATGAAGTCTACATCAGGTTTTGCCGATCCTGGAATGTGTTGGTCCGGGACGCGGCTGTTCAGTCATTATCGACAAGTGACGAGAACGTAGCCGATCTAAAACTGTACTCTGCATAACCATGATTATTCTGGGTGAAATCTTGGGAGAGAAGAATTGACTGTTACCTGTTTTTTGCCGTGCCGAAAAGGCAGTGAAAGGGTACCTAGGAAAAATATCCGACCGATTGCCGATAAGCCTTTTGGGTTGTTGCAAATAAAGCTCGAACACCTCCTTAGCACCAAGCGTATTGATCGAATAATTCTCTCGACTAATGATGAAGAGGTTATTGAGTATGCCGAAGCGCTTGAGGCGTCAAAACTGGAAATCCGGTTGAGAGATGATGCTCTGGCATCCAGTAGCACCAGCACAGATGAGCTGATTGAGTATGCCGGCTCACAGATTGAAGAGGGGCATGTTCTATGGACTCATGTCACGTCTCCCTTTCTGAACGCTCCTCTCTATGACGCAATAATTGAGACATATTTTAAGCAACTTGAGAGTGGATATGATTCGCTGATGTCGGTAAACGAGTTGCGCGGTTTTGTATGGGATGAATCCAGGCCAATTAATTACGACCGGAACGTTGAGAAATGGCCACGAACACAGACGTTGGAGGCCTTGTACGAGATTAATAGTGGTGTCTTTCTGGCCCCGGCCTCGGTGTATAAGCTGAAAGGCGATAGAATCGGCGGCAATCCGTTCAAGTATGCCGTGGACAAAATTCAGGGTTTTGATATTGACTGGGAAGAAGACTTTCTGATCGCGGATGCCATGCTCACGGCGGGAATTTCGGATATCTGACCCCACGCTTCAGGATGATTAAATCTATGAATACTCAAAACTTAACATTCCTGGACTGCACGTTACGCGATGGTGGTTATTACAACGACTGGGACTTTGATGCGGATCTGATCTCACGATATCTGGCAGCGATGGCAGCTGCTGGAGTGGATGTCGTCGAAATGGGGTTGCGGACCCTGAATAACCAGGGTTTCAAGGGGGGCTGTGCCTATTCGACTGACGAGTTTCTTGGCAGTTTCTCCATTCCGGGATCGTTGCTGGTCGGGGTTATGGTGAACGCCTCTGAACTGGTTGGCGCTCGCTCGCTGGTGGATCGATTACAACAATTATTTCCCCGCTGTGCGGCTGATTCGCCGGTCAGTGTGGTACGCATTGCATGCCATATTCATGAGTTCGACGAAGCCGTGGAGGCGAGTGGGTGGTTGCAGAGCGTTGGCTATCGGGTTGGATTCAATTTAATGCAGGTAGCCGATAGAGCCCAGGACGAAATTGAAGCGATTGCAAAAAAAGCGTCGCTATACCCGATTGATGTTCTTTATTTTGCGGACAGCATGGGAAGTATGGCTCCGGAGCAAACAGCCCGTATCATCTCGTGGTTACGCCGTCACTGGCGAGGCGAGATGGGGATCCATACCCACGATAATCTCCGGATGGCATTACAGAATACGCTGACGGCTTTGGGGGAAGGTGTTACCTGGGTTGATTCCACCGTGACCGGAATGGGGAGAGGGCCGGGGAATGCCAGAACGGAAGAGCTGGCTATCGAGATAGCGCAATTACGCCAGCAGCAGGTTTCACTCGTTCCCTTGATGAGGATCTTGCGAAGCGACTTTCGTCCAATGCAGGAACGGTTCGGTTGGGGTACAAACCCGTTCTATTACCTCGCTGGCAAGTACGGCATCCACCCTACCTATATTCAGGAGATGCTGAGCGACTCCCGTTACGATGAAGAAGACATTCTGGCTGCAATAGAGCATCTGCGCGTCGAGGGCGGTAAAAAATTCAGTATCCATACCCTTGATGCAGCTAAGCATTTTTATGGCGGTGCGCAAACCGGTAGCTGGAATCCGTCTTTGCTTCTCCGCAACAGTGAGGTGTTGTTACTTGGTACCGGGCCCGGAGTCCAGCGCTACAATTGGGCACTGGAAAATTACATCCGGAAAAATAATCCAGTGGTCATCGCGCTCAATACGCAGGCGTCAATATCCTCGGACTTAATCAGTCTCAGAGTGGCTTGCCATCCGGTTCGGCTATTGGCGGACTGTCACACCCACACTTTGCTCCCCCAACCTTTGATTACGCCCTGGGCGATGCTACCTGATGACGTGAAGCTCGCACTGGACGGAAAGGAGATATTGGATTTCGGACTTTCGGTCGAGACCGGTGTGTTCAAGTTTTCGGAGGCAGCGTGCACTCTACCAACTTCTCTGGTGGTAGCGTATGCACTGGCGATTACGGCGAGTGGACAGGCTGCCAGAGTTCTGATGGCCGGCTTTGATGGCTACGGTGCAGACGACCCGCGAAATCGCGAGATGAAAGAGTTGTTGGATCTTTATCAACAGACTCCGGGAGCCAGAAAGCTTGTATCAGTGACACCTACAAGGTATGAACTAACGTCTCAATCAATCTATGGAATGAGTTAAAAAACTCTCCGGGTAAAATGATCGAAATCTCCCTATTTGCCAAAAAACGCCGAGATCGATGGTGGCGGTTTACCGCCTTGAAGGATGCCTTTATGACAGCCCAGCAGGCTCCCGTGAACTCGAAGAAAGAAATTCGGGTGCTGGATCGTGCATTTCGCCGCATTGGCTACGCTCGCGCCCCTGAAAGCCTGATCCCATTTTGGCGTGAATTGTTGAATCATGGTGCTGCCCGGAAGATGCGCCTCCAGGCTGGTGATGCTAAAAAGATTGAGGCATTGGTTCATGATCTGGCCCCCGAGACACTTCCTGCGAAATGCTGGCTCGATCTTTATCGATTGTGCCTCGGGGTTGGATTTTTTCAACCCGGTAGAATCCTCAGAGATCACGGATTAGCTCGAATGGTGTCAGATGCTTCTAAGCACGGCCAAATGAGTTTTGAAAAGCTGGCTTTGGGGATGTACGCCGAGCTTGAAAGTGAGAACTTTGAAGCCGCGACGGTGTTGTTGGATAAACTGGGTCGCCTTGCACT
>JBBQMX010000067.1:0-7722 GCA_038329375.1 Pseudomonadales bacterium
TGCTTGAGGACCGCTTCTACCGCATGCCAACCAAAGACAAATGCATCTGCCACAGGCTACTTCCCTGCTTTCGGTGCTTTGGAGGCAGCTCCGGATTTTCTGGACCGGCCACCGGATTTTGGCTTTGATCCGGGCGCTGACTTGCCACCACCACCGGCCGCACCTTTGGCCGCTTCCTGGCTCAAGCGCTCCTTCGCAGAGGCTGGTTTGCCGCCTCTTCCACCGGTCTTTCTGGCCCCGGATCGTTCGCCGCGGGCACCGGATTTACCGCGACTATCACCGCCACGGTTCTTGTCCTTTTTCGGACCCCGATCCTTTACTTTCAATGCATCCCGATCCGCCTGTCGACGCTGAGGCTCACTGACCAGCTCAAGATCGATCTTGCGATCCTCAAGACCAACGCGAACCACTTTCACGCGCACCTTGTCGCCCAACCGGAAGCTGATTGCCGTCCGTTCACCGATCAGCCGGTGCTTGGCTGAATCGTGATGGAAGAAGTCACCGCTGAGTGTGGATACATGGACCAGGCCTTCAATATAGATACCACTGAGTTCGACAAAGAAACCGAAGGGCACCACGGCAGCTATAACACCATCGTATTCTTCACCGACCTGCTCCTTCAGATACTCGCATTTGAGCCAGGCTTCGACATCGCGGGTGGCATCGTCAGCACGGCGCTCAGCCATCGAGCAATGCTCACCAAACTTCACCATGCGGGCGAGATCGTAGGGGTATTTGCCAAGTTCCGGGTCAATCGTGTCTGGCCGAACAACCGTATCGGTCTTCTTGCCACCGTGAATGATCGATTTGATGCCACGATGAACAATCAGGTCCGGGTAACGACGGATGGGGGAGGTAAAGTGTGCGTAACTGCCGAAGCCGAGGCCAAAGTGACCACTTTCGTCGGGGCTGTAAACCGCTTGGCTGAGCGACCGCAGCATCACGGTCTGGATCACATTGGCATCCGGCCGGTCCTTGATACTCGACAGCAATTTCTGGTAATCGGCAGAGGTCGGTTTTTCCCCACCTGTCAATTGCAAACCAAGTTCACTGATGAACAAACGGAGGGCAATGAGCCGCTCGGCTGCCGGGCCATCGTGAACCCGGTACAGCGACGGGATTTTGTGCTTTTTCAGGAACCTTGCGGTCGCAACGTTAGCGCACAGCATGCACTCTTCGACAATCTTGTGGGCGTCGTTGCGATAAACCGGAATGATTTCTTCAATCTTGCGGGTGGCATCAAATATGATGCGGGTTTCCGTGGTTTCAAAATCAATAGCACCACGCTCGGTGCGAGCTTTACGGAACACTTTATAGGCGTCGTAAAGCGCTTCCAGATGGGGCACCACGTTGGCGTATTGCTCCCGAAGCTTCTGCCCCGGCTCGGACTCCGGACGCTCCAGGATGTCACTGACCTTGTTATACGTCAGCCGGGCGTGGCTGTGCATGACACCCTGGTAAAAGGTATAGCTGCTGATACGGCCTGCCGAACTGACGGTCATGTCCGCCACCATACACAGGCGGTCAGTGCCGGGGTTCAGCGAGCACAGCCCATTGGACAGCTTTTCCGGCAACATAGGTACGACATGGTCGGGGAAATAGACCGAGGTACTGCGATTGATGGCTTCTTCATCCAGCGGCGTACCAGGCCGCACGTAATGAGAAACATCGGCAATGGCCACTACCAATCGGAACCCACCCCGGGGGCGACGCTCACAGAAAATGGCGTCATCAAAGTCTCTGGCGGTCTCGCCATCTATCGTCACCAACGGCATCCCACGCAAATCTACACGGTTGGTCTTATCGGCCTCGGTAACCTCTTCCGGGATAGCTGCGGCCTGCTCACCAGCAGCCGGCGGCCAGCTGTGAGGAATATCATAGGAGCGTATCGCAACGTCAATTTCCATACCTGGCGCCATATGATCACCAAGCACTTCGGCCACCTTGCCGGTCGGCTTCGTGCGCGCAGTCGGCTGACGCACAATATCCACCACCACGTACTGGCCATGATAAGCATCACCACACTGGTCTTCCGGAATCAGGACCTCATGGTTGATCCGGGCATTCTCCGGCACTACAAATGAGATACCGCTCTCTCTGAACAGGCGCCCGACGGTTTGCTGGGTGCGGTGCTCAAGCACCTCTACAATCACCCCTTCCCGACGACCGCGATCGTCCGTGCTGTCAACCCGCGCGGCTACCCTGTCACCATGGAATACCAACTTCATCTGGCGGGCGCTCAGAAACAGGTCGGAGCCTTCGCCATCCGGAACCAGAAAACCGAAACCGTCGCGATGCCCGACTACACGGCCGGTTACCAGGTCAGCTTCATCAATAGGGAGATAGGCGCCGCGGCGGTTACAGATCGCCTGGCCATCTCTGCACATGGCAATCAGGCGCCTGCGTAAGGCTTCTATGCCCTCAGGGGTGCGCTGACCCAATTCTTCGCACAAGGTTTCATGAGTGGCGGGCGCTCCGCGTTCTCGCAAATGCTCGATGATAAATTCGCGGCTTTGAATAGGGTTATCGTAATTCTGTGCCTCACGCTTGGCGTGGGGATCCTGCTCTGCTTTTGTTTGCTTCTTTTTTCTGAAAAACATTCCGTCTTATGCCTTTAGGCCGCGGGGCACATCATTGTGCGGGCGGCGTTATGGATGTAATCGGAGTATAACGTCATGAGTACGAAGGTACCTAACAAGGTGGCATAATCACTTACTAAAAAAACGTTTGACAGCGATTTTGCGAATGATTAAAGTACGCGCCACTGGTTGAGGCACTAGCTTCAACCGACTGCAGAACCTTCAGAATATCAGTAATCTAATGCAGATCACGGATAAATATGAAGACTGCTAGTCACCTGCCGAGGTGGTGAAATTGGTAGACACGCTAGCTTCAGGTGCTAGTGCTCGCAAGGGCGTGGAGGTTCAAGTCCTCTCCTCGGCACCATTTCTTCCCCCAAGAAATGGCTTATAAATTCTTTCTTGAAATCTCTCAGATACGCCACTCGCTAAAACGAGCGTGCCACGATTTCCTTCATGATTTCATTGGTGCCCGCATAAATACGCTGAACCCGTGAATCCGCCCACGCCCGGGCTATGGGGTATTCCCACATATAACCGTAACCGCCATGCAACTGCACACATTCGTCCATCACTTTGCACTGCAGGTCAGTGGTGAGCTGTTTCAACATGGCCGCGGTGGGGATATCCAGTTTGCGCTCCAGATGCAACTCCAGACAGCGGTCGGTGAACACCCGCGCAGCGGTAATCTCCGCTTTCATTTCTGCCATCTTGAACCGGGTGTTCTGGAAGGCAATCACCGGTTTACCAAAGGCCTTGCGGTCTTTGACGTAATCGAGGGTCCAGCCCCAGGCTGCTTCTGCCGCAGCTACCGCTGTCAGGGCAACCTGCAAACGCTCGGCAGGCAGTTCCTGCATGAGCTGGAAAAACCCCTGCCCTTCTCGGCCACCGAGCAAATGGGTTTCAGGAATTTTTACATCCTGGAAGAAAAGCTCAGAGGTATCCTGGGCTTTCATGCCCACCTTGTTCAGGTTCTGGCCCTTCTCAAAGCCCTCCCAGGCAGCCTCGACCAAAAACAGACTAATGCCCTTGGCGCCTTCTTTGGGATCGGTCTTCGCCACCACAATCACCAGATCCGCCATCTGACCATTGGTGATAAACGTCTTGGAGCCATTAAGTACGTAGTGAACGCCTCGTTTGATGGCGTTGCTTTTAACGCCCTGCAGGTCAGACCCGGCACCGGGTTCGGTCATGGCGATGGCGCCGATCATTTCGCCGTTCACCAGCTTGGGCAAATAGTGTTTTTTCTGCTCTTCCGAGCCGTAGTTCATAATATAAGGCGCCACGATATCGGAGTGTAACGTCCAGCCAATGCCAGACAGCCCGGCCCTGGATACTTCCTCCATAATCACTGCGCTGTAACGGAAATCCGCCCCTGCGCCACCATATTCTTCCGGCAGCATGGGACAGAGGAAGCCCAACGCGCCGGCTTTTTGCCAAAGTTCCCGGCTAACCTGACCGTCTTTCTCCCACTGGGCATGGTGAGGTGCTGCTTCCTGTTCAAGAAAACGGCGGACAGAATCCCGGAAACCATCAAGGTCGGCGTCAAAGAGTGTGCGTGGAATCATGATAAACCTCTGTGGGTGACTGTCTTTTCGTTGTCGTCCCCAGAGTCTCGGCGGGTAGCCGGTTTTGCTCAATGGTGAAAAGCATCATTTGCAGTGACCAAAACCAACCCTGCCTGGCTGGCTGATCTGTTGCGGCGGACTAGCCTTCGGCGGCTTTCTTCTCAACCCGGCTCTCCCCCCACCTCGGCATGAGGTCCTGGGAAAAGCCCAAATGATCCAGCAGACGTGCCACGATAAAGTCCACCAGGTCTTCGATACACTCCGGTTTATGATAAAACCCGGGGCTGGCCGGAATTATCGTTGCGCCCATTCGGGTCAGGCGCAGCATATTGTCGAGATGTACCTCAGAGTAAGGCGCTTCCCGGGGCACCAGAATAAGCTGGCGCCGCTCCTTCAAAGCCACATCCCCTGCCCGCTCAATCAGGTTATTACTGGCACCGGTAGCCAGGGCCGACAGCGTGCCTGTGCTGCAAGGGCACACCACCATCGGCGCCTTGATCCCGGAGCCGGAAGCCGGTGGTGCAAACCAGTCTTCCCGCCCGAAAACCAGCACCTGGCCGGGCCGCGCCGCATAGAGCTCAGTGAAAACCGCTTGCATGGCCTTCGTTGAGCCGGGCAATTTCAGTTCAGTTTCCGTCGCAATAACGACCTGGGCCGCGCGGCTGATCATCACATGCACGCGACACCCGGCTGCAACCAGACACTCAAGCAGGCGAAGACCGTATTGCGCGCCGGAAGCACCGGTGATGGCAAGATTCACAGTCTGCTTGAAATCGTCTGCGCTATGCTCAGGCAAGGGTGCGCTCCAGTTCTGAAATCAGTTTTTGATGAATACCGCCAAATCCGCCGTTGCTCATAATAACGATGTGACAAGGCTGAGTCAGCTCGTGGATCACTCTGGCCACCAGACGTTCTACGCAGGACTCAAGAATATGGCGGTCTTTTTCCAGCCCGGTCTGTTGACTGATCAGCGCCGGAAGCCACGACATCCTGTTAAGGTTAGCCCAGATCACCCGGTCTGCCTGATCAGTACTGGGCAGCAGCGTGTCCTGGTGCACCCCCTGCTGCATGGTGTTGGACCGCGGCTCGATCAACGCAATGATGGTTTCGCCGCCAACCTTGTTCCGCAACCCATCGAGGGTGGTCGCAATCGCGGTCGGATGGTGGGCAAAATCATCGTATACCTTGACACCGCCGATATCCGCCAGCAGCTCCATGCGGCGCTTGACGCCGGAAAAATGACATAGCGCCGTCACCGCGTGATCAGGTGTCACCCCCACATGGCGCGCCGCAGCAATGGCCGCGAGCGCATTTCGGACATTATGAAGTCCGGTCTGAGTCCACTTCAGGGTCGCCACCGGTTGCTCGTGATGGATCACCATAAACTGGCTACCATCATCCGCAAGCAGTTCGGCTCGCCAATCGGCGGTTTCCACCTCACCGCCGATCGAGGTGGACTGCACCTGGCTCCAGCAACCGAGCTCAAGAGCCCGGTCTAAATGCGTATCACGCGCCGGGCGAACAATCAGGCCATTGGATGGCACGGTTCTGACGAGATGATGAAATTGGCGTTCGATGGCTTCGACGTTGTCAAAGATGTCGGCATGGTCGAATTCGAGGTTGTTAAGGATAACCGTGTGGGGGCGGTAGTGCACAAATTTTGATCGCTTGTCGAAAAAAGCGCTGTCGTATTCGTCCGCCTCGATGACAAAAAAATCACTGGATCCCAACCGGGCCGAAACCGGGAAATCGCAGGGCACCCCTCCGACCAGGTAGCCGGGGTCGAACCCGGCCTGATCCAGAATCCAGAGCAACATGGACGTGGTTGTCGTTTTACCGTGGGTGCCCGCAACCGCCAGCACCCAGCGTTTGCGCAGGACTTCCCGGGCCAGCCATTCAGGACCCGACATGTAATCAATATTCCGGTTGAGTACAGCCTCGACTTCCGGATTGCCTCGGGACATAGCGTTGCCGATCAATACCAGGTCAGGAACAGGGTCGAGGTGGGCCGGGTCATAACCCTGCATCAGCGCAATACCCTGAGACTCCAACTGGGTGCTCATGGGTGGATACACGCCCTGGTCCGAACCGGTCACTTCATGCCCGAGCTGGCGCGCAAGCACAGCGAGACTGCCCATGAAAGTGCCACAAATTCCCAGTATATGAATGCGCATTCTTGCTCTGTCCTGCTATCAATTGGTGCCAAGCGTCGGCTATACAGACCATGGCGTCAAGGGTATTTTGGTTGTCAGGAGGTCATGAAAAACGCCGGTAATTGGCGTATTATGCCGGGCACGAGTTCAATTAGCAGGAGGCACTGACCCAAGATGGCCATCAAGAATGCGTTTTATGCCCAATCCGGTGGCGTCACCGCCGTCATTAACGCAAGCGCAGCAGGCGTTATCCAGACTGCGCGCAAGCACCCCGATAAAATTGGTACTGTGTATGCGGGTCGCAATGGCATCATTGGCGCGCTCAGGGAAGAACTGATCGACACCAGTGAAGAAACCAACGAAACCATCGACGCGCTGATACACACCCCCGGTGGCGCGTTTGGCTCCTGCCGGTACAAGCTCAAGAACTTCACAGAGAATCGCCGCGAATACGAACGCCTGATCGAAGTCTTCCAGGCCCACAATATCGGTTATTTCTTTTATAACGGTGGCGGTGACTCCCAGGATACCGCCTACAAGGTGTCCCAACTCGCTGAGCGTATGGGTTATCCGATTACCTGCATCGGGGTTCCGAAAACCGTCGATAACGACCTGCCCTTCACCGATTGCTGTCCGGGCTTTGGCTCGGTCGCCAAGTATGTGGCTACCTCTATTCTCGAAGCGAGCCTGGACATCCGTTCGATGTGCGAGTCATCCACCAAGGTTTTCATAATGGAAGTTATGGGGCGTCACGCTGGCTGGATTGCCGCGTCTGGGGGACTCGCCGGACAAGGCGAAGGTGAGCCTCCGCACATCATCCTGTTCCCGGAAGTTCCGTTCGACCGGGATGCATTCCTGAAGCGCGTTGAGCATTGCGTCAAAGAGTTCGGCTATTGCGTGATTGTGGCATCAGAGGGTGCACAGTATGAAGATGGCCGGTTCCTGGCCGATGCAGGCAACAAGGACGCCTTTGGCCATACTCAGCTTGGTGGCGTGGCTCCGGCGCTGGCGAACATGGTCAAGCAGGCCTTGGGTTACAAGTACCACTGGGCGGTCGCAGACTACCTGCAGCGCTCAGCGCGGCACATTGCGTCTGCCACGGATGTGGAACAGGCCTACGCCGTTGGCAAAGCTGCGGTGGAAATGGCCCTGGCCGGCAAGCAAGCGGTTATGCCAATCATCGTGCGTGAGCAGGCTCGGCCCTATCGCTGGCGCATTGGTGAAGCTCCACTGAGTGAAGTGGCGAATCAGGAAAAGAAAATGCCCATTCACTTTATCAGTGACGACGGTTTTGGCATCACACAGGATTGCCGGGACTATCTCGAACCACTGATTGCCGGGGAGAGTTTCCCGCCCTTTGACAACGGCTTGCCCCGGGTAGCGCACATTAAAGGCATCCTGGCAGAGAAAAAGCTCAAAATG
>JBBQMX010000068.1:0-7715 GCA_038329375.1 Pseudomonadales bacterium
GATCTATAATCCCGCTTCACACCTGGTCTATTCGGATCGCGGGCGTGACGTCAGCCACAGCTGGATTGGCGGCGTGCCCCAATTACAGGACGGCCGCCTAACACGGGTCGACGTGCCGGACCTGATGCTCAGGGTGAAAGCATGGGCTGACCGAATTCGCCCAGGGTCGTCTGGCTGAGCCCCGTTGCCGTACACTCTCTTGAACCAGACCCCCCAGGCGGAACAGACATCATGAGTAATCAAAACGTAGACCGTAATGAAATTGCCAAGTTTGAGGCGCTCGCCAGTCGGTGGTGGGATCCAGGCAGCGAATTCAAGCCTCTGCACGACATCAATCCTCTCAGGCTCAATTACATTGACGAGCGCATTCCTCTTGCCGGTAAAAAAGTGCTGGATGTCGGTTGCGGCGGTGGCCTGTTGTCAGAAGCCATGGCCACTCGCGGAGCTCATGTCACCGGCATTGATATGGGCGAGGCACCGCTTGCGGTTGCAAGGCTGCACGGGCTCGAATCCGGAGTCAAAGTCGACTACCGCCAAATCACCGTCGAAACTTTGTTGGAGGAGCCCGGCCAGTCAGGACAATACGACGTCGTGACCTGTCTCGAAATGCTCGAACACGTTCCGGACCCTGTGTCGGTCATTCGCACCTGCGCCCGCATGCTTAAACCAGGTGGTTCGCTGTTTGTGTCCACCATCAATCGCAACCCCAAATCTTTCCTGTTTGCGATCGTGGGCGCCGAATACGTCTTGCGTTTGTTGCCCAAAGGCACCCATGAGTGGAAAAAGTTTATTCGTCCATCAGAAATGGCCAACCATCTTCGCAGTGCCAGCCTGGACGTGCAGGAACTCACCGGCATGACCTACAACCCGATTACCAAGGTTTACCGGCTAGGCCGTGACGTGGATGTAAATTACATGATGCACGCGACTCTTGATCTTGAAGATGAGAACACCCTCCAGTGAGGCAAGCACTCGGCGTTGTTCTGTTTGATCTTGATGGCACGTTGTTGGACACCGCACCGGATTTTATCCGATGCGTTAACCAGCTGAGAGAGCGCCATAACCTACCTCCATTAACGCCGGAGGCGATAAGACCCTCGGTCTCAAACGGTGCCGGGGCGATGATCGAAACCGGCTTCGGGCTTACTCCGGACCATGCCGACTACCTGCCAAGGCATACCGCGTTTCTTGACCTGTACGAGGCCACCGTTGCCCAGGAAACACGGCTTTTCCCCGGCATGGACAAGTTGTTGCTATGGCTCGAGCAATCCCGGATTCCCTGGGGTATCGTCACCAATAAACCGGTACGCTTCACCACGCCACTACTGGCGGCGCTGGCGCTGGACAAACGCTGCTCGGCCGTGGTGTGCCCGGACCACGTCAGCCAGCGCAAACCGCACCCCGAGTCGCTTTATCTGGCCCGCAAACAGCTTGCGGTGGAATCCGGCCTGGGACTATACGTGGGAGATCACCTTCGTGACATCGAAGCTGGCCGCAGTGCTGGTTTGACGACCGTTGCCGCCCGTTACGGCTACATTAATGAGCCCGGCCAGGTCGACGGATGGAATGCCGATTACATTGTCGATTCTGTCGATGAACTGGCAGAGCTATTGAAGAAGCTGCAGGAGTCATAACGAAGTAATGGCCCCAAGCCTCTGACCGTCTTTAAATCAGGCCTGTTTCTGATCGCTGCAGCCGTTACAATAGATGCCCTGATAAACATGTTACCGACGTCACCCGGAGAAGACTCCCATGCAAGACTATAAAGCCGCGGAAGCCCTGTTGAAGGACCGGATTATCATGGTGACAGGCGCTGGCAGCGGTATCGGGCGTACAGCCGCGAAAACTTTCGCAGCCCATGGTGCCACCATTATTCTTCTGGGCAGGACTATCTCAAAACTCGAATCCGTCTATGATGAAATCGAGGCTGCCGGTCATCCGAAGCCGGCCATCGTGCCTCTCAATATGGAAGGCGCAGCGGTTAAAGACTACGAAGAAATGGCAATGACCATTGAAGACAACTTTGGTCAGCTTGACGGCCTGCTGCATAACGCTGCAATTCTTGGGCAGCGGACACCAATTGAACACTATGACGCGGAAACCTGGAACAAGGTGATGCATGTTAATGCGACTGCGCCGTTTTTACTCAGCCGGGCGCTGATTCCTCTGCTTCGGAAATCATCTGATGCGTCTGTGATCTTCACGTCGTCCAGTGTGGGACGCAAGGCCAAAGCCTACTGGGGAGCCTACTCGGTATCGAAGTTCGCTCTTGAGGGCCTCAGCCAACTGATGGCGGACGAGCTCGATGATGAGCGCCATAATATTCGCGTAAACAGTCTGAATCCGGGTGCAACCCGCACCAATATGCGTGCCCATGCCTACCCGGCAGAGAACCCGGCAACCAACCCGACCCCAGAAGAGTTGATGCCCAGCTATCTCTATTTGATGGGTCCGGATAGCGCAGGCATTACCGGGCAACAGATTGACGCGCAGCCAAAATAATGGAACTCAGGTTCTTCACCACGTCCCAGTGCCAGCTGTGCGAACTGGCGGAAGCATTGCTGATTCAGACACCGCTGCCGGAACCGGTGCCGGTTGAGGCGGTTGATATCGCACAATCAGAAGCTCTGGTAGCAGAGTACGGTACCCGCATACCGGTGCTGAGGCGGGAAGACACCGGGGCAGAACTCGAGTGGCCTTTTGACCAGACCACGTTGTTGGCCTTCCTGGCCCCCTGATCCGGCTGAAAGCTGACCCTTAAAACTTATCGCATTCATAATCCGACGAGGCACGCCTGACATGTTGATGGTTATATCCCCTGCAAAAACGCTGGACTACGGAAGCCCGTTAGCCACGGAGGAACATACCCAACCGATGTTTCTGGATGATGCCCGCAATCTGATCGACCAGCTTGATAAGCTTGAACCTCATCAGGTCAGTAACCTTATGAGCATCAGTGACAAACTCGGACAACTGAATGCCGACCGATTCAGAAGCTGGCGCACACCGTTTACCCCCGACAACGCCCGCCAGGCGGTGTTGGCGTTCAAGGGCGACGTCTATACGGGCCTGGATGCGGCAAGCTTTCAGCCCGGTGACTTCACTTTTGCCCAGAACCAATTGCGGATTCTGTCCGGCCTCTATGGCGTGCTTCGCCCTCTGGATCTGATGCAGCCTTACCGGCTGGAAATGGGCACACGATTCGAAAACAGTCGGGGTAAGGATCTGTACGCGTTTTGGGGTCAGTTATTAACCAATACCCTGAATGACGAACTGGCTAATGACGACGGTGTGTTGATTAACCTGGCTTCCAATGAGTATTTCAAAAGTATCCAGACAAAGGCCCTGGCAGCACGCATCGTGACCCCTCAGTTCAAGGACTGGAAAAACGGGCAGTACAAGATGATCAGTTTTTATGCGAAGAAAGCCCGGGGCCTGATGTGCCGTTACGCCATCCAGAATCGAATCACCCAGGTCGGAGACCTGAAAGGCTTTAACCTGGAGGGCTACCGTTTCAGTGACGAGCAATCCAGTGGCGACACCTGGATATTCCTGAGAGACGAACAGAAAGTCTGAAAAGCAGATGTTTGATGGAGTAACCGAATGAACGAAGCGCTTTTCTCCCAGATTGCGATGGCGGTATTTCTTACCGCCTTGATCGGCTTCATGGGCTTTATTGTCTGGGATCTCGCGAAAAAGTCTAAAGCTGGCCGCTTTGGTACCATCGCCCTGTTTATCGTACTGGGCGCTGGCGTTTTCGGTTTTATCATTAAAACCGTGCTGGTTGAAGTCATGCAACTTTAACCGGCATCACAAACTCATTTTCCTGAACCGATCTATGACAAGGACCGACCGCCCATGTGGTTTCGCAATGCCCGCGTTTTTCGTTTTACCAAGCCTTTTGAGATCACTGCTGAACAGCTGGAAGAAAAGCTCCAGGAAGACAGTTTCAAACCCTGCGGCCCTCAGGAAACCGCCCGGCACGGGTGGGTTCCACCGCTCGGCAAGCACGGTGAACAAATGGTTCACAGTGCTAATGGTTACCATCTGATCACCCTGCGCAAGGAGGAGAAATTACTACCCGGTTCCGTGGTCAAAGAGCTGGTAACCGAGCGCGTTGAAGCTATTGAAATCGAACAGTCCCGGAAAGTACGCAAAAAGGAAAAGGACGAAATTAAAGAACAAATTCTGCTTGAGATGCTACCTCAGGCTTTTTCCAAGAATCGACGTAGTTACGCCTACCTGGCGCCTCAGGACGGCGTACTGGTGGTGGATGCCGGTTCCGCCAAGCAGGCGGAAGATCTGGCTTCAACACTCAGGAAAAGCCTCGGTTCCCTACCCGTGCGCCCGCCCGCTGTGGAACAGGCCCCGGCCTTTACCTTTACCGGCTGGTTGAACGAAACCATTACCCTGCCCGCCACCCTGACACTGGGTGATGAATGCGAACTCAAGGATACTGGCGAAGATGGCGGGGTCGTGCGCTGCAAAGGCCTTGACTTGCAGGGGGATGAAATCCGCAACCACCTGAACGCCGGCATGCAGGTGACCAAGCTCAGCCTGACCTGGGATGACAGTGTCTCGTTCGTGCTGGATGAAGAGCTCGGTATTCGGCGGCTGAAATTCGGCGAAACCCTTCAGGACAAGCTGGACGACGTGGATGCAGACGATGCAGCCGCACGTTTCGACGCAGCGTTCTCGCTAATGACGCTTGAATTGGCGCGACTGATTCCAGGGTTACTGGAGGCACTCGGTGGCGAAGACCGGTCTGCTATCGTCGATGCGGCCTAATCGGGCACAAACTTGAGCCGCTCTCGCTGCCAGGCTTTCTCCGGTTCGTTCAACACGAGCCGGAGATCCATCACTTCTTCTTCCCGGTTAAACTTCAGTTCAAAGCCCAGCCGCTCCGCCAGCTTCAGCATCGGGCGGTTATCGGACAGTACGTTACCAACCATTTCCACGGTGCCCCGTGCGCGGCAGTAATCAATCATCTTCTGCATTAATGTCATGCCAAGGCCTTCGCCTTTCATTTTATCGTGCACCATGACCGCGAACTCACATCGCAAGTTGTCGGCGTCAGTCCAGACTCGCACAGTGCCCAGAGTTTCGTCTCCTTCACCGTCTTCGCGGGGGGCATTGGCGACAAAAACCATTTCCCTGTCATAGTCGATCTGGACCATCTGGGCGACGTCTTCCCGGGAAAAATGTTTGCGATACTGGAAAAACCGGTAGCGGATCGACTCCGGAGACTGCAACTCGTGGAACACCCGGTGGGCGGGCTCGTCTTCTGCCAACGCGGCCCGGACAATAACCCGCCGCCCCGACTTCGGCAGTACAACCCACTCTTCAAGTTCCCTCGGGTAAGGCTGGATAATAGGCCGACCGGGCTCCATGCAAAGATCGATCGCCACATCCACTGCTACTGCGCCTTCATCGTTAAACAACAGCGGCAGGATCTCGAGGCCTTTGATCTCGGGAATATCAATCACGATCTGAGACAGGGTAACCAGGGTTTCGCTAATGGCCCGTATGTCTTCCTCGGGGCGGAGGCTGAACTCTTTTAGCAGCTTGTACATGTAGGTCCGTTTTAATAGCTCCCGGGCCAGGACCATGTTGAGCGGCGGCAGTGCGATTTGCCGGTCAGAGATCACATTGATATGGGCTCCAGCAGCGCCGCAAACTACCAAAGGTCCAAACTTGACATCCCGGGTAATACCCACACTGAATTCAATGCCGTCCAGATGCTGATAGGCGTGTTGCACGGCAAAACCCAGGAACCCGCTATCGGGATAACTGTGTCGATACTCATCCATCATGATGTTGCAGGAATCCAGAATGGCGCTTTCACTGTTTAAACCCTGTATCGTCGTTCGGTAACGTCCACCGCCTTTCTTGTGTTCCATAAAGGGATGGCAGGACATCTCGTGGATCAACGTAACGTTGATCGGTCGGCACGCAACCGCAAAGGCTTCCAAAACCCCCTCAACATCATCGCAATACCGGGTTTCTACCGTCCTGATGCCGTAGTCTCGTATTACCGCCCGGGCCTCTTCACTGGATAAATGCAGGCGCTTCGCCCTCAAGGCGTTCAGTACCAGCTTTCGTGTGTGAGTGCGATCGGCGAAATGATCAGTGAAAGATTCCGGAGTTTCCTTCAGCAGGCGTTGAACACGCTGATGACTTACATGCTGCATGAACGCCTTCACCGCTTTCTCTGGTGAGAAAAAAGAGGGTAGCCCCGCCCGGTAGAATTCGTCCCTGGCATCCATAACGGTGCTTTGTCCCAGCCAGCAGGTAAACACATTCAGCCGAGTGCCTTTGATCGCTTGCACCACCGCGTCAGCAATCTGCAGACTGTCTTCCGTCAGACTGGGAGCATAAAGCACCAGCACATTGGCCACACCGGGATCCTTGGCCAGTATGCGAATCGCATTGGCGTAGCGTTCCGGAGAAGCATTGTAGTTAAGGTCAATCGGGTTTTTCCGAGTCCAATAAGGAGGTAGATGGTCTGCCAGGGCATCGATGGTTTTCGGTGCCAGAGCCGCCAGCTCTCCCCCTAGAGCAGACAACCTGTCAACCGCCAGCACGCCCGGACCAACGCCGTTGGCCATGATAGCAAGGGTTTCCTTGCGTAATGGCCGCATGCGGGTAAGCGTTTCGAGGGCATCAAACATCTGGTCAAGCCCATCAACCCGCAACACACCGCCGCGTTGTAGCATGGCGTCAAAAATCGGATCGCTTCGGGTGATACCCGCAGGCAGGTCGTAGGGGAACCATTCGGACTCTGGCACTCGTCCGCTTTTCACCGCGATCACGGGTTTAGTGCGGGAGGCCACACGAACCGCTGACAAAAATCGCCGGGCGTTGGGAATATTCTCGATGTGCAGCAGAATGGCCCGGGTCTGGCTATCCTGGGCGAGGTAATCAATCAGATCATCATGATCAATGTCCATTCCGTCACCCAGGGTAAGAAAGTAGGAGAATCCCACACCCCGGGCAAAAGCCCAGTCAATCAGTGAGCTCGCAACCGTGCCGGACTGGCCTATAAAGGCGACCTTGCCCGGGATCACCCCCATATGAGCATAGGTCGCGTTCAGGCTACGACCCGGCACCATCAAACCAATGGTGTTCGGCCCCAGAACGCGCACACCGCTTTTCCGGGCGGCATCCCGCACCGAATACATCAGAGGTTTTCCGGTTTTGCTGTGAGCCCGAGACATACCCCCTGTCATCACAATGGCGGTTTTGACACCCGCCTTGCCCAATTTCCGGATCAATTTTGGAACCGTGTCAGGCGGCGTGCAGACAATGGCCAGGTCCGGGCTGAACTCCATACGGGAGACCCGTCGCACGCAAGGTACCCCGTGAACATTGTCATAATCATTTTCGTTAATAACCAGTAAGCGACCATGATAGCCGCCGCCCATGATGTTCCTTAACACCATGCCACCCAAATTATCAGCGCGTTCGGACGCCCCGACTATGACAACCGATGCCGGATTGAAAAGACTCTCAAGATAGCGGGTACTCAACTCAGGCCTCCTTGCGAAAAGCGGTGGCTGGCGTTTTACTCCAGCCCGAGATACTTGATCTCATCTTAGGCGCTTGAGAGGTCATGTAAAACGTCAATCCGACATATCGGCAGACTTCGACCAAAGAAACACAGCAGTATTCTCTCATCCCTGATAATATTTTAATCAAATAACAGTAACCCGGAT
>JBBQMX010000069.1:0-7676 GCA_038329375.1 Pseudomonadales bacterium
TCAAGATCGACCAGAATCGTATTGAAGCGCGAGATGGTGTCGTAGAGCTCGGCGATATAATCGTGGGGTTCTATCTGCGTGGTGTAAGGGTTCCAGTCGAGCCCCAGGCCTTCGACAAACTGCTGTGCATTGGCAGCCCAGTCAATATCCGGGTAGGCGGAGAGGTGGGCGTTGTAATTGCCCACCGCCCCGTTGATCTTGCCCATCAGCTCCACCTGGCGAATCTGCCTAATCTGACGGCGCAGCCGATGCACTACGTTGGCGAACTCCTTGCCGACTGTAGAGGGTGAGGCAGTCTGGCCATGGGTGCGGGAGAGGATGGGTTGGGCAGCATGCTCATGGGCCAGCGCGGCAAGTTTGTCGATGACGCGATTCATAGCCGGCAGAAGCCCAAGGTCCAGTCCCTCACGCAGCATCAGCGCATGGGACAGGTTGTTGATGTCTTCCGACGTGCAGGCAAAGTGAACAAATTCAGTGACCGCGTGAAGCTCGGGCACGCCTGCGATTTTGTTCTTGATGAAGTATTCCACGGCTTTTACATCGTGATTGGTGGTGCGCTCAATGTCCTTGATGCTGGCGGCATCGGCCAAATTGAACCCGCTGACGATGGCATCTAGAGCTTTGTTGGCGTTGTCAGAAAACGCTGGCACTTCAGATATTTGCGGGTGGGATGCCAGTTGTTGTAACCAGCGGATTTCAACCGTTACCCGGTTTCTGATCAGGCCATACTCACTGAAAATGTCGCGGAAGACGCTCACTTTTTCTCCGTAGCGTCCGTCGACCGGAGAAATAGCAGTCAGGGCAGTGAGTTCCATCGAAAACCTCTCAATTCATGACGGCTGGGACCAGAGCAAACGAGTGACCTGCCGGCCCACAGACCTGTCGGTTAAAAGTCAGTGGCTAAAAGGTTGCCATATAATACACCAGCGGTGAGCTGTAATCAGTGGTAAACGGATTCGTTTGCCTTTTCAGCCAGTTCCCGCGCGGTGGCGATTACTTTTTTGCGGTTGAATATAAGGTGCCAGCGACGGCCGCCGGTCTGGCGCCAAAGTACAGCGGAGCGAATGCCAGCGAGCAATAGCGCGCGAACTTTGGCCGCGTTGTCCTCGACTCGAAGCTGGTTCGGATCACCGGTTACCTGAATACGCAATTTAAAGGTGCTGATGGTATCCGC
This sequence comes from Pseudomonadales bacterium, assembly GCA_038329375.1. Classification (GTDB taxonomy): domain Bacteria; phylum Pseudomonadota; class Gammaproteobacteria; order Pseudomonadales; family Oleiphilaceae; genus Marinobacter. The sequence continues at coordinate 1,175 of JBBQMX010000069.1, forward strand.
GTAGATCGATGCCAGGTTGCTGGTCAGGTTGCGGTGCTCGTAACCAAAGTGGTTTGCGGTATGGCGGGCCTGTTCGATGCGGCTGGAGATCACATCCAGCATATCGTTCTGCTTGTTAAGCTTGGCCTCGAGCTGAATCAGGTTGAGGCCATAACGCAGGATTTCCATGTCCTGCTGTTTGCCCTGCTCGCCCAGCACCCCTGCAAGGGCATTGAGGCCTTCGCGCAGATCTTTCAGCTCGCCATAAACGGCCAGTGTGGAGTCCGGATTGGTGGCAAATAATGATCGGACGCAAGCCTCGAAAGTTGAGCTTGAGCATTGGCCCTGGTGGGCAATCTGTTGCACGAGGGCTGCAGCCTGGAAGATGCCTGCCAGCGCCAGTGTCTGTTCCTGGATTGATCGGCTCAAGAGAGTACGCCTGTTGTGTGGGTTACTTCATCATCACTGGTGGGCTCGGATTCGCCGTCCCGCCAGGTTTGCTCGATAACGCCGCCGCCAAGACAAACGTCGCCCTCGTAGAACACTACGGATTGGCCGGGGGTTACGGCGCGCTGGGCTTCGACAAATGCCACCCGGAATCCGTCCCCGTTAACCGTAACATCACAGGCCTGGTCAGGCTGGCGATAACGGGTCTTGGCCATACAGCGGAAGTGCCTGGCTGGTGGCTCACCCGCCACCCAATCCACCGGCCCGCTGATCAGCCCGCGGGAAAATAGCAATGGATGTTGTTTGCCCTGAACGGCAATCAGGACATTGCGGTCGAGGTGCTTTTCCGCCACGTACCAGGGCTCGTCTCCAAACTCGCTCAGGCCCCCGATGCCCAGCCCCTGACGTTGTCCAATCGTGTGGTACATCAAACCCTGATGGCGCCCGATGACCTGGCCGTCCGGTGTTTCAATAGCGCCGGGCTGAGCGGGAATGTATTGCTTCAGGAAATCCCTGAACTTGCGTTCACCAATAAAGCAGATGCCGGTGGAATCTTTTTTATCGTGGGTAACGAATTCTTGTTCCGCGGCAATACGCCGGACCTCGGGCTTTTCAATTTCGCCGACCGGAAAAAGAGTCCGGGCAATCCGGTCACCGGACACAGCATGCAGGAAGTAGCTCTGGTCTTTGTTCGGATCCAGACCTTTGAGCAGTTTCGCACGGCCAGTGCCATCATTGAGCGGGCACTGTCTGGTGTAGTGGCCGGTAGCAATAAAATCGGCGCCCAAGGTAACCGCATAGTCCAGAAACGCCCGGAATTTGACCTCCTTGTTACAGAGGATATCCGGATTCGGGGTGCGGCCAGCTTTGTACTCCCAGATAAAGTGCTCAAACACCCGGTCCCAGTATTCCGCTGCGAAACTGGCGGTGTGCAGCGGGATGCCAATGCGGTCTGCTACGGCTTGCGCATCCGCAAGATCGGTCATGGCGGTGCAGTATTCGGTACCATCATCTTCATCCCAGTTTTTCATGAACAGGCCTTCGACCGCGTAACCCTGCTCTTTCAGGAGCCAGGCAGCGACAGAAGAATCAACGCCACCGGACATACCGACAATGACACGGGTTTGCTCTGGGGCTTTGTTTAATGCAGAAGTCATAAACGGCTCTGACATAACATCCGGAATCAGGTCACTGCGGCATCAGGCCGCGGACACGATTGTCTGAATTGAAACAGGGAAGTTTACCACTTTCGACAGATCAGGTCTGCGATTCGACGATGACGTCCAATGGAAAACGCCGGCCATTGCGGTAATCATCTATGCACTGCAGAACCAGAGGGCTGCGAAGTGCGGGCTGCCGCGCCCGGATTTCGTCATAGCTGAGCCAGTGCGCTGCGATAATTCCGTTATCCAACTGTTCAGTGACCTTACCTAAGGCGCGTGCGGCAAAGCAGAAGCGGTAATACGTAATGCCATTGGCGGGGGCGAGGTAGGTATAAAGCCCGAGAAAATGCTCCGGTTCGACCTGCCAGCCGGTTTCCTCCAGGGCTTCCCGGCGGGCAGCATCAATCACCCGTTCACCGGGTTCAATGTGGCCAGCAGGTTGATTAAAGACCACATTTCCTTCGCTGACTTCTTCCACCAGCAGAAAACGCCCCTGCGGGTCTTCAACAATAACCGCAACCGTTGCATGAGGCGCCCAGGTCATGAGTGTGTTCCTTTTGGCAGTTTTGGCTTGCGGTGCCGGGCTGGTCGTCGCTGTCTGTGGTTTGGCGATGCCGGGGCAGCGACCTCAAGGGTCTTGGAGGAGCCCGGTGCGAGCCCGTCAATAGTCCACAATCCCACGCTATAACGAATCAGGCGCAGGGTAGGGAAGCCCACAGCCGCGGTCATCTTGCGAACCTGCCGGTTCCGGCCTTCCCGGATTGTCAGTTCAAGCCAGGAGGTAGGAATGGCTTTCCGTTTTCGTACCGGTGGGTGACGGGGCCCGACTTCCGGCTCGGCCATCCTCTGCGCTTCTGCGGGCAACGTTTTCCCATCCTTCAGGTCAACACCGCTGCCGAGAGCCATCAGCGCTTCTTCCGTGATCTCACCCTCAACCTGAACCCAATAAGTTTTCGCCATTTTGTGTTGTGGCGAGGCGATTTTCTGCTGCAACTGTCCGTTATCGGTGAGCAACAATAAACCTTCAGAGTCGTAGTCCAGGCGGCCCGCCGGGTAGACCTTTTCCGCTTCCACGTAGCTGGCCAGCGTATCGCGACCTTCAGGGTCAGTAAACTGGCACAGTACGTTAAAAGGTTTGTTCAGGAGGATCAGTTTTGCCATGTGCAGGAAGGGCCCGGTAAACGTTGCGGTTTCGCCGTAGGCAAACAACTAGTTTACACAATCGGTCGACGGTATTTCCAGTCTGGCAGCCATCAGCCTGCGTACAATAAAGACCGTTCAGGTGACAACCGGAACGCACTAAAGCAATACAGCGCCACGCAGGGGCCGTATTGCTTGTTCGCTCAAGTTGTTTGCCAGAGACCAAGCCCACACTCTCTTCTCATTCGAGCGTGGGCTGACTCGGACTTTTCTGTCAGCGTTCTTCAGGCGTTTGCAGCCCTGGGATGATCCGGGTAGGCTTCATCCTCAGCGCTATCGCTGGCGTCATCCTGCTGCGGGGACGCGTCGCTTTCTGCGGACTGTTTCTGTGGTTGGTCCACAGGCACGATATTAACCGCATGAACACCCTTGTCGCTGGGCTTCTTATCAAAGGTCACCGCCTGACCGGCTTTAAGAGTTTTGTAACCTTCCATCTGCACGGAGGAAAAATGTGCAAACAGGTCGTCACTACAACCCTCTTCGATAATGAAGCCATAGCCCTTGGCATTATTGAACCACTTCACTTTGCCTATTGGCATTTTGAACTCCCCTGTTCCGTCATTACCTGTCGTTATTATTTGCATGAAATGTACATTACTTGACACGATTTTACATTTCAGTAGTAACTGTTGACCAATATTGGCTCTGAGTCAATAGCAAAGCATGCGGTAATAGATCAGTGCTTCCCTAGTTAGTGGAAGGGTGAGACGTTAATATGAAAGAAGCTTTGCATGCGATCCTTGAAAATGGGCCCGCGCACAACCATCTTATGAACATGCACCGACATTCGGTAAAGAATCATGCGGATTATTGAGAATTCTCTACTAGTATTAAATCAGGAGGGCAGTGATGAACCAGGGCGTCAGGACGACCTCAGTGTTGCACCTGCAAAGCCAGCCCTCAAACGGCCAGGCCGTTTTCGGGTGATGCTTTTGAATGACGACTATACGCCCATGGACTTTGTTGTTGAGATATTAATGAAGTTCTTTGGCATGAACGAAGAAAAGGCGACGCAGGTGATGCTGCTCGTCCATACGCAAGGAAAGGCCGTATGTGGGGTGTATACCCGTGACATCGCGGAAACGAAAGCAGCACAGGTGAACCAGTACTCTTCCGAGTGCGAGCATCCGTTGCTATGCGAGATTGAACGTGCGGACTGACAAACCTTGGGGTGGAACATGCTGAGCAAAGACCTTGAAATTACGCTGAATACCGCCTTTAAAAATGCGCGCGACAAACGTCATGAATTTATGACTGTCGAGCATCTTTTGCTGGCATTGCTGGATAATGACTCTGCCCTGGGAGTCCTTAAGGCGTGTGGCGCGGATTTGCAGCGGCTTCAGGAGGAGTTGGCAGAGTTTGTTGACTCCACCACACCACTCATTCCCAGCAGCGACAGTGAGCGGGAAACCCAGCCAACATTGGGCTTTCAGAGAGTTCTGCAACGGGCAGTCTTTCATGTCCAGTCTTCCGGCAAGAAAGAAGTTACGGGTGCAAACGTTCTGGTGGCAATCTTCAGTGAGCAGGAGAGCCAGGCGGTCTACGTGCTCAAGAAACAGAATATTGCCCGGATTGATGTTGTCAACTTCGTATCTCACGGCATTTCCCGCGTTCAGGGCAATGAGGACCAGGAAGGAACTGACCAGGCTTCCCACGAAGAGGCCGGGGAAGAAAGCAGCTCCTCCAAACCGCTTGAAGCCTATGCGGTCAATCTGAATGAACAGGCGCGACAGGGCCGAATTGACCCGCTGATCGGGCGCGAGCATGAAGTTGAGCGGGTGGTGCAGATTCTGGTCCGGCGCCGCAAGAACAATCCCTTGCTGGTCGGAGAGGCTGGTGTGGGTAAAACCGCTATCGCAGAGGGTTTGGCCCGACGCATAGTTGATAAACAGGTTCCGGAAATTATTTCTGACGCTGTCGTTTATTCCCTCGACCTCGGCGCCCTGCTGGCAGGCACCAAGTACCGTGGCGATTTCGAAAAACGCCTCAAGGGTCTGCTATCGGACCTGAAAAAGGAAAAGCATGCCATTCTCTTCATTGATGAGATTCACACCATTATCGGCGCTGGCTCTGCCTCTGGCGGAGTTATGGACGCTGCTAACCTGCTCAAGCCAATGTTGGGTTCAGGCGAGATCCGCTGTATAGGGTCAACGACCTTTCAGGAATTCCGCGGAATTTTTGAGAAAGACAGCGCTCTTGCTCGGCGTTTCCAGAAAATCGACGTGAACGAGCCGAGCGTGGAGGACACCTATCAGATTCTGAAGGGCCTCAAGCCACATTTCGAGAAGCATCATGACCTGAAATACACCGATAAGGCGCTTCGGGTCGCGGCTGAGCTGGCGGAGCGATATATCACAGACCGTCATCTGCCTGATAAGGCCATTGATGTTATTGATGAAGCGGGGGCCAGGCAACGACTTATGCCAGCCGCCAAGCGGAAGAAAGTGATCGGGGTGTCGGCCATCGAAGATGTGGTTGCAACGATTGCCCGCATACCGCCGAAGAACGTTTCTTCGAGCGATAAGGACCTGCTGCGTAATCTGGAGCGAGACCTCAAGATGGTAGTGTTTGGTCAGGACCCCGCCATCCAATCTCTGTCCACGGCGATCAAACTGGCCCGTGCCGGTCTGAAATCGCCGGAGAAACCAGAGGGCGCGTTCTTGTTTGCCGGGCCGACCGGGGTGGGCAAAACCGAGGTCACCCGGCAACTCGCCAAGGTACTGGGTATTGAACTGGTCCGGTTCGATATGTCCGAATATATGGAGCGCCACACTGTATCACGCCTGATTGGTGCGCCTCCCGGTTATGTCGGGTTTGATCAGGGCGGTTTGCTGACAGAGTCCGTCAATAAGCATCCTCACTGTGTGTTGTTGCTGGATGAAATCGAGAAAGCGCATCCGGAAGTCTTCAACCTGTTGTTGCAGGTGATGGATCACGGCACGCTGACTGATAATAACGGGCGCAAGGCGGACTTCCGCCATGTAATTCTTGTTATGACCACGAATGCGGGTGCCGAGAACATGGCGCGCCGCTCAATCGGTTTCAGTGAGCAGGATCACAGCAGTGATGGTATGGAAGTGATCACCAAATCCTTCACGCCTGAGTTCCGTAACCGTCTCGACAGCATTATCCAGTTTGCGGATCTGCAGAAAGATACCATTACTCATGTGGTGGATAAATTCCTCACAGAACTGCAGGCCCAGCTGGATGAGAAGCATGTTGTTATCCACGTCGACGAGCCTGCCAAAGCTTGGCTGGCAGACAAGGGCTACGATGTGAAGATGGGTGCAAGGCCCATGGCCCGGTTGATCCAGGACAAGATCAAGCGCCCCCTTGCCGAGCAGATATTGTTTGGCAGCCTGTCTGAAAACGGTGGTGAAGTGTATGTCAGACTGAAAGGTGATGAGCTCGAGTTCGAGTACGAGAACGAACCCGCAGAAGCGGTCTGATCGTTGAGCCAAAAAAAAGCCCCTCTCGAGGGGCTTTTTTTGTGCTGCTGGCGTCAGCGAGCGCGGTAAACGATGCGACCCTTGGACAGATCATAGGGCGTCAATTCGACCTTGACCTTATCGCCAGTCAGGATACGAATGTAGTTCTTGCGCATTTTGCCGGAAATGTGAGCGGTCACCACATGGCCGTTTTCTAATTCAACCCGGAACATGGTGTTAGGCAGGGTATCAACAATAACCCCTTCCATTTCAATAGCATCTGAT
>JBBQMX010000070.1:0-7661 GCA_038329375.1 Pseudomonadales bacterium
AAATTCGGCTGCGGCGGTGGCGTGTTCGGCTTCGCCTTCGACTGTAAAATGATGCCCCCGTCGCCCTATGCGAACGTCCATGCGACGTTCGATGTGCTTCATATGCTCGTCAAACTGGCCACAGAGTGTGGCCAGCCGGCGCTGGTCGGCAGGGTACAGGTCGAATATTTTGGCTTCTGTGGTTTTCAAATTTTCCTCTTTCATTAAGACTTGGCATGGGCGTTGTCTAGTACCTGGATCAACGGTGCCTGGTCGGCAGCCACACAGGTTTTTCCAGACACGCCCCGTAAATACATCCCTGTAGGGCTCGGTCGCGCCATCCATGGCGCTCTACGGTCTGGAAAAACCTGTCTGACCGCCACCTCTCTATCGTGCGCATTTGCCTGACAAATCATGAAAGAACGTAAGCGTCAACGGATCAATATATGAATCATCTCTACTTCTGGTTCATATCGAGAGGTTGTTTGCTTTAAAACTCTTTCGGATTGCTCTTAACGTTCAATGGAGGTCACAACAGAGTTTACAAGAGGGCGGTGGGTGGCTTTTCCAAAACCGGCTGCATCGATGGATGGCTGCAGCCGAGCCCTACAGGGACGTATTCACGGGCGTGTTTTGGAAAAAGTCACCCACTGCACTCCTGCACCCCAGTCACTTGGTCTCCACTGGTCAGTGTAATAGATCGTCAACCGGTATGCCTCTGAGCGAATTGGGCAACGCCTCCTTAACTTCAACATCAATAAAGTGCCCCACCACATCCGGGTTTTCCGAACGGAAGTTCACAATGCGGTTATTTTCCGTCCGGCCAGCAAATTCACCCGGGTCTTTCTTTGACAGGCCAGTCACCAGAATGCGCTGGGTAGTGCCGATCATGTTACGGCTGATCTCAAACGTTTGCTGGTTTATCCGTTGCTGCAGGATGCTCAAGCGCTGCTTCTTGAGATCCATCGGGGTCTCGTCCGGCAAATCTGCCGCTGGAGTGCCGGGGCGGGCGCTGTAGATAAAACTGAACGAGGCGTCGAAGCCGATGTCGTTGATCAGCTTCATGGTAGCTTCGAAATCCTTCTCGGTTTCGCCCGGGAAACCAATAATGAAATCCGATGAGAAACTGATATCCGGCCGGATGGCACGTAAACGCCGTAACTTGGACTTATATTCCAGCGCTGTGTGACCGCGCTTCATCAATGCCAGAATGCGGTCCGATCCGCTCTGTACCGGCAGATGGAGGTGGCTGACCAACTCAGGAACCTGCTCATAAGCCTTGATCAGGGATTCTGAAAACTCCACCGGGTGGGATGTGGTGTAGCGAATGCGGTCAATGCCATCGATGGTGGCGATCATGGCGATCAGCTCAGCCAGGTCCATGGTGTCGCCGTCGTGGGTTTCACCCTGATAGGCATTGACGTTCTGGCCCAGCAGGTTAACTTCACGTACGTTCTGGCCCGCCAGATGGGCAACTTCGGCAATCACGTCATCAACCGGACGGCTGACTTCTTCGCCGCGGGTGTAGGGCACCACACAGAAAGTGCAGTATTTGCTACAGCCTTCCATGATGGATACGAATGCAGACGGACCGTCGGCGCCCGGCGAGGGCAGGTTGTCGAATTTTTCGATTTCCGGGAAGGAAATGTCCACCACACCGACGCCGCCTTTGCGGGCCTGGACAATCAATTCTGGCAACCGGTGCAGTGTTTGAGGGCCGAACACCATATCCACATAGGGCGCGCGATCGATAATGGCCTGACCTTCCTGGCTGGCGACACACCCGCCCACGCCTATGATCAGGTGAGGGTTTTTGGCTTTCAGGCCTTTCCAGCGACCGAGCTGATGGAATACCTTTTCCTGAGCTTTTTCCCGAATCGAGCAGGTATTAAGTAACAAAATGTCGGCATCGTCGGCGGAATCGGTCATTTCGACCGTTTCTCCAACCTGCAGCAGGTCTGCCATGCGGGATGAATCATACTCGTTCATCTGGCAGCCGTGGGTCTTGATAAACAGCTTCTTGGCCATGAGTCTCAAATAATCGTCGATGGATGTCGGCGCCCGGTATATGGAGAGCGCGCGTCTTTTAAACAGCCGGGCATTATAACGGTCTGATCAATCCGTAACCAGTGGCGAACGACTTTAACATCAGATCCGGCAGTCGAATCAGCGTCTACCTAAGAGTCGGCGGTGCGGTCAGACGTTGTCCCTGGCTTCCAGATATTTCTGAAGTTGTTCGCGCAGGGCTTTCGGGAGGCGGGTGATGGTGAGGGCGTCTTTCTCGCGATCGTAGTAGATCGCCTGGTTCACCAGATCAGAGGAAAACGACACGCTCATACCGCCACCAGAGCCGGCGATGCGGACCAGTTTCTTGACCTTGCGGTGATCGGGGTGGAGCACAGTGCCCTCGGGTATGTCCCGGGCTTCGGCAGCAAATTGCTTGAAGCGCTCAGGCCGCTCTTCGTCCAGGTAACCGGACAGGGCCTCAACCGCAACCGGCTCGCCCAGGGCGTGTTGCTCTTTGCAGAATTCGTAGGCGCGGGTACGTACCTTGCCAGCATCCTCCGGAGCGTCGGACTGGCGGGCAAAGGCTTCGACTGCGTCGAGGAATGTCAGGGTTTCTTTCTCGACATCCACCTGGTTGGTGAAACCGCACAGACGAATGAACAGATCGCCTATTTCGCCGGTTCCCCGGGCATGCACCAGTGTCAGGTAGTTTTCACCAGGGGTATCAGACAGCCAGTCATCCAGTTCGATGCGCAGCGCCAGGTTAAGCCGGGACAGGCTCAACACGTCGGTGCCGTCCAGTGCTTGATTGCCGTCAAAACGAAGCGAGCTATCGCTTTCAATGATCAGCAGGTAAATGGCATCGCTGTCGGCCAGGGCCTCATGAACGAGCAGCAGATGCCCCTGGTGCTCCTCCTGGCTGCCGTTGAGATGTTCCTTCCACTGACTGAACAGGCGGTCGGTCAGGGAGGCAAAGGTTTGTTTGTCCTTCAGGTAGTCCTTCAGCCACGCGCTGAACGGGCATTCACCGATGTCTTCGGAAAAGCGTCCGTATTTCTTGCCCGGCTTGGTGTTGAACAGGCGCTTCATCTGTTTGTGAAGCGCTTCATAATCACCCCCCGGTTCCTTCAAGGCCTCTCCAGACCTGGTCAGTGCAGGTTGGCCGGGCTGCATCTGGCTGGCAAAGGCGGTTCGGAGACATCTTATAGACATAGTTATATGCGCTTGTCTTGGGTGAGCGTCTGAACCAGTTCGCTGACTGCCTGGGCAATTTCGGAGCTTTCATCTGCCCGGGCCGAGGCGCTTGCGACGTCTGTGCCGACGCTGACGGCAATGGCAATCAGGCCATGAGCCACCAGCAGCTGGGCAATGCGAGTGCGCTCGTCTGCAGAACCTGCGCTTTGCTCAGTCAGGACCACGGAGGTTTTACCCAGATCGAACAAGGCCCGCTCAACGGCCAGAGCCAGTTCAACCGAGTGTTTGCCGCCGCAGGCAATGATTAGCGGCTGTTGGGCCAGGCGCCGGGCGCGCTCCTCGATGCTGACGGGGTCCAGTTGCTCGCTGCTGCCCTCGGACAAGCCAGTGATCATCCCCGCACCGACCGTCACGTTGGTCAGGCGGTCGACGACAATAAAGCCGCCAGTTGCGCGATTGCGTGGGTAAGGGTCAAACGCTACCGGCTGACTGAGTGTCACCTCACACAGGCCGATTTCGTTCAGGGCCAGGGACGTCGCGCCACCCTGTTGTTCAAGTGTGTTGATGTCGGTCCGATATATGACCTTGCGGATAGAGCCCGAGGTAAAAGTGGGGCCCAGTTTAATGTCGTAAAGACGGCCGGTTTCAAGAGGCTGGTCGATCATCCATACCACGTTGGCGTTGAACCGGTTGCTGACCAGAGGTTCGTCCTCCGGCTTGACCAGCATGTCGCCGCGGCTGACGTCGATCTCATCGTTCAGAGTCAGGGTGATCGCCTGATCGATGTAGGCTTCGTCCAGGTTGCCATCGAACGTAACGATTTCTTTAACGGTGCTGGTTTTGCGGGAGGGCAATGCCAAAACCGTGTCGCCCGGACGAATAACTCCGGATGCAATGGTGCCGCAGAAACCGCGGAAATTCAGGTTCGGACGGTTGACGTATTGCACCGGCAGACGGAAATGCTCCAGGTTTTTGTCTCGGGAGACTTCCACGGTTTCCATGATTTCCATCATCGGTTGGCCGGTAAACCAGGGCGTGTTCTCACTGCGAGTGACCACGTTGTCGCCTTCGAGCGCGGAAATCGGCACGAAACGCACATCTTTTAGCCCCAGCCTGGTAGCAAAGGCCAGGTAATCCATTTTGATTTCCTCGAAGCGCTCTTCGCTAAAGTCCACCAGGTCCATCTTGTTGATGGCGACCACGATATGCCGGATGCCGAGCAGGGATGCAATGAAAGAGTGGCGCCGGGTCTGGGTCAGAACACCGTACCGGGCGTCGATCATCATAATGGCAAGCTGCGCGGTGGACGCGCCAGTGGCCATGTTGCGGGTGTACTGCTCATGGCCCGGAGTGTCGGCGATGATGAACTTGCGTTTTTCGGTAGAGAAGTAGCGGTAGGCAACATCAATGGTGATGCCTTGCTCGCGCTCGGCCTGCAGGCCATCAACAAGCAGCGCCAGGTCCAGTTTCTCGCCGGTGGTGCCCAGCTTGGCACTGTCTGCCTTGAGGCTGGTCATGTGATCTTCATAGATCATTTTGGTGTCGTGAAGCAGTCGACCGATCAGCGTACTCTTGCCGTCGTCGACACTGCCGCAGGTCAGCAAACGCAGAAGTTGTTTGTCTTCGTGCTGCTTGAGGTAGGCGCCGATATCTTCGGCAATCAGATCTGACTGGTGAGACATGGTAAAAAATCCTGTAAATACGGTGGCCGCGGCTTAGAAATAGCCTTCGCGTTTCTTCTGTTCCATGGAACCCGCGGAATCATGATCGATCACCCGGCCCTGGCGCTCGGAGCTTTTGGCCAGCAGCATCTCCTGAATGATGTCGGTCAATTTGTCGGCCCGGGATTCGATGGCGCCCGTGAGCGGGTAACAGCCGAGAGTGCGGAAGCGGACAAATTTCTTCATCGGCGTCTCGCCTTCTTTCAACGGCATGCGGTCGTCATCCACCATGATGAGGGTGCCATCCCGGTCAACTACCGGCCGCTCGGCGGCGTAGTACAGGGGCACGATCTCGATGTTCTCGAGATAGATGTATTGCCAGATATCCAGCTCGGTCCAGTTGGAAAGCGGGAAAACACGAATGCTCTCGCCTTTGTTGATCTTGCCGTTGTAGGTGTTCCACAGCTCGGGCCGTTGATTTTTCGGATCCCAGCGGTGATATTCGTCCCGAAACGAATAGACTCGCTCCTTGGCGCGGGATTTTTCTTCATCCCGTCTGGCGCCTCCAAAGGCAGCATCAAACTTGTACTTGTTCAGAGCCTGTTTGAGGGCCTGGGTCTTCATGATGTCGGTATGCTTGGCGCTGCCGTGAGTAAACGGCCCGACGCCTTGGTCTACACCTTCCTGGTTGATATGGACGATGAGATCCAGGTCGAACTTTTTGGCTTGCGCCTCACGAAAGCGGATCATCTCCTGGAACTTCCAGGTGGTATCAATGTGCATAAGTGGGAACGGGAGCTTGCCGGGGGAAAATGCTTTCCGGGCAAGGTGAAGCATGACCGATGAGTCTTTCCCGATGGAATAAAGCATCACGGGGTTGTCGAACTCCGCAGCAACTTCCCGAATGATATGGATGCTTTCCGCTTCCAGCTGTTTCAGATGCGTCAGGTTGTAAGTGGTCATCGTATCCTGTTACCGCTTGCCGTGGGCGCGTATGGAGGGGCAGGGAGTGGTCCGCGTCACCAGGCTCACTGCCGTCATAAATTGGACGTCACTATACCAGAGACGGCAATGGCATAAGAAGTGCTGAGAATAGAGTTTGGGGCTATAACAATATGCAGAAACGTTGATGCAGGATGTTTGACCCGCCAGTGCGAACCGCCGGAATCAAGGGAGGGTAGATAGCTGGCGGCTTACAAATTGATCGACATAGCCTTGGCCATTGCCTTCGAAACCGCAGAACTGAAGACCTACATGAAATTCATCCCGTGATACACGCCTCAAGTGAATCAGGTGGCAGTCGGCGGATATCGTGACATTTTGTGCAGCGACGACGGGTACTGAAAACTTCGCCATAATATCAATCCATTGCCCCGGGGCGGGAGATTTTTGCTCGGGTACGAGTTGTTTCAGGGTTTCGTTGTTGCAGGAAATCATCATGCCGGTACGGGAAAGGTTAGTGGCACGGCATTGAACGGCTTCACCCGAAGGCAGGCTGACCATGACCTCCAGTTGCGTTTCAACCCGCTGCTGATTTCTCAAGTTCTGTTTGCTGATGACTGGCTTCATGATGACTTGCGAGACCTCTTGGATAACAGGGTTGCCTGATAGTTGTTTTGGTAATTCCGGCCTAACCGCATGAAAGTTTAGCCGTTTGTTTAATGATCAGCAAGAAACCTGTCGCCATGGTAGTCGTGTTGGGTTTTGTCGCCCCCCTGTCATCCGTCGCATTGTGCTTTTTGCCGAGGGGGTCATTGGGGTAAACTGCGGCCCGGAACCAAGGGTGTTCAGTGTTTTTACCCGTTGGGATGCTTCATTGTGAATAGGCCAAATCGCATTATGTCAGACACGTCAGTCCCCGTCTCAACCGGCAATCGTTCAAATGGCAACAAGGTCGGCTTTATAAGTCTTGGCTGCCCCAAAGCTCTGGTTGATTCCGAGCGTATTCTCACTCAGTTACGGCTTGATGGCTATGAAGTGGTGCCCACTTATAATGATGCGGATGTGGTAGTCGTCAATACCTGTGGCTTTATCGATGCTGCCAAGCAGGAGTCCCTTGACGCTATTGGCGAGGCCCTCAACGAAAATGGCAAGGTGATCGTGACAGGGTGCATGGGTGTCGAAGCGGATCGAATCCGGGAAACCCATCCCGGAGTGCTTGCGGTATCCGGACCGCATGCTTATGAGGAGGTAGTCGGTTCGGTTCACCAGTTCCTGCCCCCTAAAAAGGTTCATGACCCATTCCTTGATCTGGTCCCCCCCCAAGGCATCAAGCTGACGCCGAGACATTATGCCTACCTCAAAATTTCAGAAGGCTGTAACCATCGCTGTACCTTTTGCATCATCCCCTCCATGCGCGGGAACCTGGTCAGCCGGCCGGTAGGTGATGTGATGGACGAGGCTCAGCGCCTGGTCGATGCTGGCGTTAAAGAGTTACTTGTAATCTCTCAGGACACCAGCGCTTACGGTGTGGATGTTAAATACCGCACCGGGTTCTGGCAGGGCCGCCCGCTGAAAACCCGGATGCTGGCGCTGTGTGAGGCGCTTGGCACGCTGGGTGTCTGGGTACGGTTGCACTATGTCTATCCATACCCCCATGTGGATGATGTGATTCCTCTGATGGCGGAAGGCAAAATCCTGCCGTACCTGGACATTCCGTTCCAGCACGCCAGCCCGCGTATCCTGAAAGCCATGAAACGCCCGGCCCATGACAGCAAGACTCTGGACCGCATTCGAAAATGGCGTGAGATCTGTCCGGAGTTAACTATTCGCTCGACGTTTATTGTCGGCTTCCCGGGTGAGACCGAGGAAGATTTCCAG
>JBBQMX010000071.1:0-7555 GCA_038329375.1 Pseudomonadales bacterium
ACAGGAGCGAAAACATGCCAGTGGATAGGCCATACCAGTCCTGATAGATGAACGAGGAATGGGTAATAAACAGCAACATGGTGCTGAAGCACAGCACCTGAATGCCCACAAAACGCATGGTGGTCTTGTGCCGGAGCACCAGCATGTAGTTGGTCACCAGGGTGCGGACGGGTGTGGTCGCCGGTGGTCGCGGTTGCAACCGGGGAAACAGCGCAAGCTGCAGTGCCAGCACCAGAAACACCGCATAACCGGCCAGCATCAGGAATATCCAGTGCCAGTCACCGAGTAACAGCATCAGAGCGCCCAGGGACGGAGCGGCGGCTGGCGCGATAAACATGATCAGGCCGATCAACCCGAAAAGCCGTGCGGCATCCTGCCCACCTACCTGATCTCGCACGATGGCAGGCACTGAGACGGCACAGAATGCACCGCCAACACCCTGGGCAACACGCCAGAGCAGCAGGTCTGAGAGAGTGTTCGCCAGTGAGATCATAACCGCCGAAGCTGCAAATATGGCCAGGCCTGCCAGCAAAACAGGGCGCCGCCCGTAGCGATCAGACAGCGGACCACCCACCAGCTGAGCCAGCCCAAGTGCTGCCACATAAGCGCTCAGGGTCAGGCCGACTTGATTATGATCAACTCCGAGACCGGCTGCGATGCTGGGGAACGCCGGCAAATAGGCGTCCAGCGCCAGCGGCCCGAGGGCGACTGTCATACCAAGTAATAGTGCAAGCTGAAAGTGGGACAAGATCTACCTCCTGGGAAGGTAGATAGCTAACAATATTTCCTGACGGCGGGCAATGAGCGGTTTCCGAACAGCATGTTGACCAGCCTGGCCAGGATCTTGAGTCCTTCCAGATCACTTTCGCCAGTTCCTCCCTGCTCTTGAGGGCGCGCGGATGGCGGAAAACAATCTTAATATTACTACGAAAGCGTCATTTTAATGACGAATCTGTGGCGGTAAACAGGGAGCCAAGCCGCATTAAGCTATGAATTGCCGCTGTATCATTTGTCCAGATCGTCAATAATCTGGTGCAAAATTATGTCATATCGCGGCAATAAATTGTTAAAGCAGGGACTGCAGATTCTTCCAATGGTGGCTTTGCTTTCTGGCTGTGGTCTGGAGGTCAAGGATGATAACGGCACCGTCAGCGCGCAAACTCAGAGCATTAATGAGCCTTCTGTGCAGATTGCGGGCACTGCCATGAAAGGGGTGATACAGCAGGGCATTGTGACGGCTACTCGCCTTATGGCGGATCAATCCGGCCGTTACAGCCCTGGTAAATTGACGGCGAAGGCGGTGCGAACCGCCGATGACGGCAGATATGAGCTACGCTTGCCGGGCAAGGCTGACGGCTGGGCCCTTGTGGAGCTCCGGGCTGATCAGGCTACCCGTATGGTATGCGATGTCGTCCCTAGTTGCGATCAGGCCGGTGCTGAGCCGGTAATGTTTGGTGACACCCTGAGTCTGAACAGTGATTTTGTTCTACGCGGCGCCGGTGATCTGGCCGCGGAAACGGTCTACCTGACACCGCTTACCCATCTGGCAGTGACGCTGGCGCAGCGTAATGCCGGTGGAGGGCTTGCCCCGGCGGCGTTGGCAAATGCTTTCGAGGCTGTTGAGGGCTGGTTCGGCCTGACCGCCGGTGCCCTGCATCTGGCGCCGCCCGATCTTACCCGGCTTGACGAGTTGAATGAGGTGTCTGCCGATGGCCTTCAGGTGGCGATTGCCAACGCGGCTTTTCTGGCACTGGTCAACGAGCATCCGCAGTGGCAAAGCATCGCTGACGTACTTAACGATATGACAGCCCAGGTAACGGCCACCGGCCAGATCGATATTCTGGGAGACGGCGTCAGCCTGGCACTGACGGACATCGTCAGTGCGGCTACCCTTCAGGCGTCTGAACTTCAGGCGAAAACGGACTCAAGCATTGTTAGCCAGAAGTTGGCCATTGTTGCGTCCCGCAATGTGCACCGGTTTAAAACGATCGCCGATGTCTATGAAGAATCCGATACCAACATTGCGGACTCCGATAACGGGGCTGCTGACAGCAAGAACGACGTATCACCTGAGAAAGGGGGCAGCACGCCAGCAAACCCCATTGCGGATAATTCAGCTGATCAAGGTGCGGTCGATTCCAATTCTCCGGTAGCTGGTCATACGGATGGAAACGCAGGTGATACGAAAACTGATACTGCCGACAACGGCAATGAGCTGCCCATTGATAACACCGGTTCGGAAAAAGGAGTTCTGGCGAACACTGCCTTGCTGAGCTGGACAGCCCCGATGACCCGGGTAAATGGTGTGAGCCTAAGTATGGGTGAGATTGCAGGCTTCGAGGTGGTTTATGGCACCAACGCTAACGCCCTTGATCAGAGTCTCGCCATCGGGGATGCATCGGTTGATGAGTTGCTGGTGGATCAGCTAGGTGCGGGCACCTGGTACTTTGCAATCCGCACCCTGGACACCGACGGCAACCGCAGCCAATTGTCAGAGGTGGTTAACAAGCAGATCTAGTATGCCCCGCTATAAAACAGGGATTCAGTTGAGAAGTTGAAGTGGGTGTAAGGCAGGGAGGGATATCTTGGATTGGCGGGGCCGCATAGCGGCCCTGCCAATTTGATCACTTTGCGGTAATGATTTTCATCACCAACTTGCCATCTTTCTTGATCGGGCCATCTTCCTTGGCGCCGAGGGTGTACTCGAAGATCCCGGTTTTCATGCCGCCTTCTTCACTATGAAGCATCAGCATCAGCATGTCGCCTGATTCGACCTCTTCGGTAAGAATGGCCGCTACATCCATGTTTTGACCTTTTCGAAGCGGCGCGTGGGCGACTACCGGGCCTGGTTTGCCGCCCTCGTCGGTGCGGTGCACTACAAGCCAGCCGTTACTTTCTGCAACTACTTTTTTGGCGGTAACAGTGCCGTCGGCAACAGACTGGTCTTCACCCCACACCCCGGCTTTCTTGTGCTCCATAGACAGTGCGGCACCAGAAGTCAGAGTGGCGGCCAGGAATGCGCTTATCATCAGTTGTTTTTTCATCATTCTCTCCGTAGCTATTGGGTTGTGTCCCATCAACATCGAGAGGGTTCCCGATGGTTGTAACCAAAGCTACGGGTGAGTGGTCCGAAGGTTTCGCCCTGCCTATAATTTTTATCGGTTTTGTTCTGGTGTGTCCATGCCGGTGGGGTAGAGATACCCGTGGATCGCCGGACTGGTGGGCTGGCCCGTGGGGGAGCCGCCATCGGGTTCGATACTGATACCGAAGGTCGCTTGCTTGAGCAGCTCCGGATCGAAGTCGCTCAGCGCAGTTGCCTGGTCGAGCTCAAAGTTATCGTTCAGCACCCCAAGAGAGCGGGGGTTCGGGCCGAGGGGATCTGCCTTAATCCAGAGCTGGTAAGATTTGTCCTGCAGCGGTTCCGCCGTCACCGGACGGATGCTCAGTTTGCGGGTGGACAGGTCAACTGACAGCATAAATGCAGGTTGCTGGTCATTCTGTTGGAATACGGCCACGAACGACTGCGGTATTGGTTCCGGGCGGGGCTGCAGTAGCAATACCGCAACCAGCAGCATAGCCGCCGCTGAAGCAATGCCTGTGCTCCATTGCCAACGCCTGAGACGGGCTTGCAAGGCTATAACGTTGTCTGGTGCGGTAGCTCTGGCAGGTTCAGGTTCCGCCACAGGCGTTGCCTGTATGGCATCAATCTGGCGCTCGATCCGCGCAAACACGCCCGGGTGCGGGGTGACGGGCTCAATGGCCTCAGCCAGTGGTGCCAGGCGCACCTCCCATTCTTCAACAAGAGCGTTGAGCTCAGGCTCATGCTGGAGGCGTCGTGTTACCGATGCCCGTTCTTCCGTGTCCAGAGAGCCTAGCACAAACTCTGCCGCGAGCATGTCAAGATCGTCCCGATCGGTCATGATGCGAGACACCCTTTAAGCAGTTTCAGTGCGCGATGAAGGCCGGTCTTGATGGTATTCACCGGTTGATCAAAATAGGTTGCAAGGTTGGCCCGGGACCAACCGTTCAGGTAAGCCAGCCGCACCATTTCCCGTCGACCCTCTTCAAGCTCTTCCAGACAACCATTCAATTGTCTTAATGCTTGCTCATTCTCCAACTGAGAGTGTGCATCGGGTTGCGCGCTGGCGATCAGGTCGAGTTCTTCCTGAGGCGCCCGCTGAGCAAGCGGGTGTTTGCGTAGCACATCGATGGCGCTGTTACGGGCGATGGTTACCATCCAGGTAATCGGAGATGCTTTTTTTGCATCAAACTGCTCGGCTTTATGCCAGATCTTAACGTAAACATCTTGAACCACATCCTCTGCCCAGCTCTTTTGATTCAAGATACGTAGGACCGTGCCAAAAAGTTTCGGTGCCGTTGCCTGATAAAGCTCCGCAAAAGCTGCTCGATCTTCGCGGGCGACTTTATGAAGCAGGTCACTGATATGGTCAGTGGGTGCGGGCGCTGAAGGCGCGCCCGAATCTGTGGGGCTCAAGGCTGCGGAAGAGCTGAATACGTCAGTCATGCATTAATTGCCAGCGGTTCTGTCTGGAAGAAGTGATGTTGACACGCAGGATGCAATGAACGGATCAATCACGTCAAGAAGGAACTCGGTGCCACACCTGCTATATTCAGCATCTCTGATTTAGCCTGAGAATGGACGATCGATAATGCTTAATGGAATCTGGCTGAGCTTCTTCCTGTTGGCCTTTGTGGCGGCGCTATGGCAATGGCTGGGGCAAGGGGATGGGGAGGTGTTCGGACGTCTGGTGGCGTCGTTGTTCGATATGGCTCAGCTCAGCGTCGAAATTGTGCTGGTGCTGGTGGGTACCATGACCCTGTGGCTCGGGTTTCTCGCCATCGCGGAGAAAGCCGGTCTGATTCAGTTGATGGCCAGAGCTCTGGACCCGCTGTTCCGCAGGCTGATGCCTGAGGTGCCCAGCGGGCACCCGGCCCAGGGTCACATCACTATGAACTTTGCCGCTAATATCCTTGGCCTGGATAACGCGGCAACCCCCATCGGCCTTAAGGCCATGCACTCTTTGCAAAGTCTGAATCCCAGCAAGGACACCGCTAGTAACGCCCAGATCCTGTTTCTGGTGTTGAATACTTCCTCACTCACTTTGCTGCCGGTGACTATTTTCATGTACCGGGCCCAGCAGGGGGCGGCGGAGCCTACCTCCGTGTTTCTTCCAATTCTGTTAGCCACCACGGCTTCCAGCGTGGTGGGCCTGCTGAGTGTTGCGCTCATCCAGCGTCTCAAAATCTGGCAGCCAGCGGTGCTGGTTTATCTCCTGGGTGGCGCGGCTGCTTTGGGTTTGCTGCTAACCACTCTGGCCGGTATGTCGGCCCAGGCTCTTGCGGCCACCTCCACACTGGTAGGAAATCTCACGCTGTTCGGCATTGTGGTTGTTTTTCTGGTGGTGGGCGCACTGCGCAAAGTGAATGTTTACGACGCTTTCATAGAGGGCGCCAAAGAGGGCTTCAGTTTCACTATCTCGTTACTGCCATTTCTGGTGGCAATGCTGGTGGCGGTGGGAGTGCTGCGTGCCAGCGGCGTAATGGATGCCGGTCTCGACGGCGTTCGGTGGTTGGCTGACAGCCTGGGCTGGGATACACGCTTTATCGATGCTCTGCCAACTGCGTTTATGAAACCCCTCTCCGGCAGCGGCGCCCGTGCCATGATGATTGAAACTATGGACACTTTCGGCGTCGATAGCTTCCCGGCGCTGCTGGCGGCGACCATGCAAGGCAGTACCGAAACCACGTTCTATGTACTGGCGGTGTATTTCGGCTCGGTGGGTATCAGCAAGATCCGTCACGGGCTGGGGTGTGCATTGCTGGCGGATTTTGCCGGCATAATGACGGCGATTGGTGTTTGTTACTGGTTCTTTGGCTGATCGTACTGGTATTGCCGGCTTTTGAATTGCAAGACAGAGGCTGGCGGGAAGGTCTAGACTGCACTGCAGCATTTTCGCGGTAACAGGGGTAGTTCATGGCTAAGGGTGAAAGGAAGCTCATCGATCTTGCGTTGCAGGGTGGTGGCTCGCACGGGGCGTTGACCTGGGGTGTGCTCGACCGACTGCTGGAGGAGGAGCGGCTGGAAATCGACGGTATCAGCGGCACCAGTGCGGGCGCTATGAATGCCGTGGTGCTTGCCGATGGGCTCGCCAGAGATGGTCGCGAAGGCGCACGCGAGGCACTGCATACTTTCTGGAAAGCGGTGGGCCACGCGGCGCGATTTTCTCCTATACAGCGCGGTGTCTGGGACCGGTTGATGGGCAATGACGGCCTCGACCATTCGGTCAGCTATCGGTTCTTCGAGACCCTCACCAGGCTGGTATCACCGGCCAGACTTAACCCGTTTGGCATCAATCCTTTGCGTAATCTGGTTCTGAAACAGGTGGATTTTGAACGTGTTAATGCCTGTCATAAGGTCAAGATTTTTGTCACTGCTACTAACGTTCGTACCGGCCGGGCGAAAATATTTCGTCAACCCGAGCTGACGGTGGATACGGTGATGGCATCAGCGTGCCTGCCGTCCATGTTCCCGGCTGTGGAAATTGATGGCGAAGCATACTGGGACGGCGGTTATAGCGGCAATCCCGCGCTCTTTCCCCTGGTTGATGACCAGGGTTGCCGCGATCTGGTGGTGGTGCAGATCAACCCTCTGGTGCGCCGGAGATTGCCGGAAAGTGCACGGGATATTCTCAACCGGATCAACGAAATCACCTTCAACTCCAGCCTGATCAAAGAGTTGCGAAGCGTCCAGTTGTTGCAGCGGTTGATTGATGCTGAAGGGCTGGAGATGGAAAGCTATCGGTCAATGCGCCTTCATCTGATCCATGCCGAGCAGGAGATAGAAGAGCTGAGCGCGTCCAGCAAGATGAACGCCAGTTGGGGGTTTCTCTCTCGCCTGCATGCGCAAGGCCGTGCCTGGGCCGACCACTGGCTGGAGGCAAACTTCGATGCTCTTGGCGAGCGGTCGACCTTCGATCTGGATGCGTTGTTTGAGGATACGTTTCGTCCGGTCTCGCCCCTGAACGTGTTGCCCACTGACCGCGACGTATAGCAATGGTGGCGGTCGTGGCCCTGATTATTTCACTGGTTCTGCTGATTACTCTGGGCACGCTGGTGGGGACGTTTTAGTCAAACATCGCTCGAAAGCCCCGGTATTCCGCTAAAGCCTGATCTATGCCGACAGCCCTGAACTTCACCACCTGGCCTGGCTGGCATTGGGCGAGTCTTGAGGCCGCCAACGGGGTGAGGTTGCCCAGTCTGGGATAGCCTCCAATTGTTTGCCGGTCATTCAGTAGTGCAATGGGTTGGCCATCCGGAGGCACCTGGATGGCGCCCAGGGAAATGCCTTCCGAAACCAGTGACTCAATATTGCAGTGCAACTTCGGCCCGGTAAGGCGAACCCCCATGCGATCCGCCCGGTTATCAACCCGCCACTCGGCGTTGAAGGCATCGAATATGCTCCTTCCGGTGAACGAGGCGATCTGGGCGCCGGTCAGCAGGTTCAGAGTTGTGGGTGACGAATAGTCCGGCATTT
>JBBQMX010000072.1:0-7527 GCA_038329375.1 Pseudomonadales bacterium
CTACTTCAGCGCCGCGGTATAACCTCTGCCCGGCATGAAAGTTTAGTAAGGATTGCCCTGAAGCCCGCGAAATTCTTGTACGGCCTGCATCCGTTGGCTTAGATTCATCGTAGGTGCTGAAACTTCTAAGCGAAGAGTTTCAATAATATAAAATGACTTCCAATAACGACGAACGAACAGGAGACTCTGCATGAAGATCATGCTCCCATTAGCCGTAGCCACTTTAAGCGCTGCGATTGCATCGCCCGTAATGGCCCAGGAAAGCACTGACCAGAAAATTTATCTCAACCCATTCGCGGCGTACCAACTGTTTGACCACAAACGGGAACTCAGCGAAACCGGCACTTTCGGGTTTGGCCTGGAATATCGTTTCCAACCCAACTGGGCAGCGGAATTGGTGTTTTCACGGGCCAATGCTGACCGTAAAAACGTTTCCGGCTCCAGCGACTTTAAAGAAATTCGTCTGGACGGCCTCTATTATTTTGGTGACTTCAACGAAGCCTGGAACCCGTATCTGGCAGCCGGTGCCGGACACGCTGAGTTCGGCGGCTCTATTCCCGGCCCGCAAACTGCCGGCACTGACCATGACGAAACCCGCGTCAACGTAGGTGGCGGTGTGCGTTATAACGTCAGTGACTCGATTTCCCTGCGTGCCGATATCCGCGAGTTCCATGGCATTGACGAAAGCACGTTCGATACCGTCGCCTCCCTGGGCTTCAGCATCGGCTTTGGTCGCTCGACAACGCCGCCCGCCCCCGAAGACAGCGATAACGATGGTGTGCCCGACAACCGTGACCAGTGCCCCGGCACCGCAGCCGGCGTATCAGTGGACGCCAAGGGTTGCGAACTTGATGGCGATAACGACGGCGTGGTCGATAGCCGCGATCAGTGCCCGAATACCCCGGCTGGAGCTGAAGTAAACAGCCGCGGCTGTGAACTCGACAGTGACAACGATGGTGTGGTGAACAGCAAGGACCAGTGCGCGAATACCACTGCCGGGGCCGAAGTTGATGCCGAAGGTTGTGAAGGCGTTGAAGAAACAATCGAGACCATTGAGCTCTCAGTAAAGTTTCCGAGCGAAAGTTCAGTGATCGGCAATACCTATGACGAGGAAATTCGTCAGGTGGCTGACTTCATGAACGAGTACCCGGAGACCTCTGTTGAAATTGCCGGTCACAGTGACACTTTGGGTGAGGCAAGCTATAACCAGCAGCTCTCCCAGCGTCGCGCCCAAGCCGTCGCAGATCGTCTTGTTGATGCTCACGACATAGACGAGGACCGCGTTCGCGCCGTCGGCTATGGTGAAGCAGAGCCTATGGCCAGCAACGAAACTGCTGCAGGCCGTGCCCAGAACCGCCGGGTTGAGGCTCGTATTCAGGTTCGTCGCTGATTCTGGGTGCAAGGTGATAAAGGAGGCGCCTTCGGGCGCCTTTTTTGTGAGCTGAGTTACGTTTACTTTCGGGATGGTTGCGTGGAAAGCGTTGAGTATGGGAAATCCTGACTGAAGAGAAAGCAGGCTATGTCATCACAACACTATGACGTCCTTATCATTGGTGCCGGATTGTCCGGCATTGGCGCCGGTTACCATCTGCAAACCCGATGCCCGGTCAGGTCTTTCGCGATTCTTGAGGGCCGCAGCGAAATCGGTGGCACCTGGGATCTGTTTCGTTACCCCGGCATTCGCTCTGATTCCGACATGTATACCCTGGGCTACGGCTTCAAGCCCTGGCGGGAAGGCAAAGCCATAGCCGATGGGCCTGCCATTCTGGATTACGTGAAGGACACCGCACGGGACAATAACCTGGAACAGAAAATCCATTACAACCACCGCGCCACCCGATACAGCTGGTCCAGCCGCAATGCACTCTGGACGGTGGAAACCGACAATACCACCACTGGCGCCACAGCGCGATTCACCTGCAATTTTTTATTCAACTGCAGTGGCTACTACCGCTATGACGAAGGCTACACGCCTGCGTTCCGAGGGTGTGAGTCCTTCCGGGGCAAGATCATTCATCCGCAACACTGGCCAGACAATCTTGATTATGCGGGCAAACGTGTGGTGGTTATCGGCAGCGGTGCCACCGCGGTTACGCTGGTTCCCTCGATGGCGAAGACAGCCGCCCATGTCATCATGCTTCAGCGTTCCCCCACCTATATTGTGGCTTTGCCAGAGGTCGATCCCATCGCGCAAACGCTGAAGCGGCTATTGCCTGCGAAGCTCGCGTATCGACTTACACGAATGAAAAACGTCATTATGCAGACCTTGTTTTATCAGCTTTGCCGACGCTATCCAGCACTGGTCCGGAAGCTGCTGCGCAAGCATCTTGAATCTCAGCTAGGGCCTGATATCGACATTGATACCCATTTCAACCCCAGTTATAACCCCTGGGATCAGCGGCTTTGCATGGCACCGAACGGAGATCTGTTCCGCTCACTGCGACGGGGTGACGCCTCCGTGGTCACCGGCCACATCGACTGTTTTACCGAAACCGGCGTCCGGCTTGCGTCGGGACAGGAGCTGGAAGCCGATATCATCGTGACAGCGACCGGCCTGAACCTTGTGGCCCTGGGCGGGGCGGAACTGATAGTGGATGGCGAGAAGCGAGCCTTGGCCGATACCATGAGTTACAAAGGCATGATGCTGAGTGACGTTCCCAACCTTGCGCTGGTGGTAGGCTATACCAACGCCTCCTGGACCCTGAAAGCGGACCTGACTGACGAATATGCCTGTCGGCTGATCAATTTCATGGATCAGCATGGCTATGACTACTGCACCCCTAAAGCTGACCCATCCGTGCAGAATGCGCCTTTTCTGGACCTTAACTCGGGTTATGTCCGGCGCGCGCTCGACCACCTTCCCAAACAAGGAAACCGGGCACCCTGGAAACTCTACCAGAACTACCTGCTTGACCTGCTCAAACTCCGTTACGGCCCGGTTACCGACCGCGTGATGACGTTTAGCCGCGCTGCCGACAGTCCCGACGCTGTCGAAGATACCCCCGCCTGAAGATACCTCTACTCGCTGAACCGGCCAGGCCGGAAAGCATCCAGCGACAACGCAGGCTCCCGCCCATCAATAAGCTCGGCAATCAGATCGGCACTGGCGGCGGAGAGCGTCCAGCCGAAAGTGCCATGACCGGTATTCAGGTAAAGATTATCCCGCGGGCCTTTACCAATAATCGGCGGCCCGTCCGGGGTCATCGGGCGAAAACCGGTCCAGGCGGTCGCCGCTGTCATATCCGCCGCGCCGGGAAAGCGGGACTCCACAGAGCGGCGTATCACCGCCAACCGGCTTTCATGAATCTGGCGGTCAAATCCCGCCAGCTCCACGAAGCCGGTGGCGCGGATTCGATCACCCAGACGGGTAGAGACCACCTTGAAATGATCATCATGAATAGTTGAGGTCGGTGCCCGGGAAGCGTCTTTCAGAGGGGCCGTCAGAGAGTAACCCTTGATTGGATAGATCGGTAGCCGCAATCCAAGTGCCCGGGTCAATGCCGGCGAATCGCAACCGGCACTGAGCACGAAAGCATCGGCTTCCAACCGTTCAAGGCCTGTCGTTCCGGAGTTCACATCGACACCGTGGACACGGTGATGATCACAAGCGAGACGCTCAACCGTGGTGTTATAGCGGAACCGCACACCACGCTCTTCACAGGCCGCAGCCAGGGCCTGCGAAAACAGATGACAGTCACCGGTTCCGTCATTGTCGTATTTGAGGGCGCCATAGAGCGGGCCCGGCCCCGTCATGCCGGGTTCCGCCTCGCAAACCTGCGCCGGAGTTAATAGTTGATGAGCGATCCCGAGTTCGCGCAGTACTTTGGCCGTCTCCCCATACTCCGACATTGTCGCCGGCGTGCTCGCCAGATGCAGCAGGCTGGAATGATCGCCGTCGAATTCCAGCCCCAGTTCACGCTCGATGTCATCAAAGCAGGTACGGCTGTATATCCCGAGCCGTAACATGGCGCGTTTATTCAGACCGAACACGCCCGGCGCATAGGCGAACCGAAGCGTCGCGATCATAAACCGCAAAGCGTCGAAGGAAGGCGGAATCTGTAATTTCAGTGGGCCGTCCCGCTGTAATAGCCACGGCAGGGCCTTTTTGACCATGGCCGCCGAGGCCCAGGGATAGACCACTCCGTAGGAACGCTGACCTGCGTTGGCCTTGCTGGTTTCCAGCCCTGCTCCGGAATGCCGCTCAATCACCGTGACCTGATGGCCACGGCGGTGCAGGGCATAAGCTGTAGTTACACCGACCACACCGGCACCTATTACGACAATATGCATGGTGTCTCCCTCTTGCCTCTCTTAACAGAGTAGTCGCTTCGTGTCAGAACATACCGTTAATAAGAGAGGTTCAATCGCGAGAGGTCAAGGTTAGCTCTGTGGGTAATTGCCGAAAGGCAGTATTTTCGCTACTTTGATTCTCTACGCATACTCGGGGAGCGCTGATCAATTCCCTGGACCGAAACAATACAAACAAGGGTTGCTGGATGTCCCGGAAAACACCGTTAACACGTAAAGACTTTGTTGATTTTCAACCAATAACCACCCGCTGGGCGGACAACGACATCTACGGCCACGTCAACAATGTGACTTACTACGCCTGGTTTGATACCGCAACCAATCGATACCTGATCGAGTCCGGCGGGATGGACATTCATAACAGCCCGGTCGTGGCCTACGTGGTGAGTTCCCGGTGTGATTATTTCAGGCCCGTTGCCTATCCGGAGCGAATCGAGGCAGCCTTGAGGGTGATACACCTCGGACGCAGTTCCGTTAGTTGGGAAATCGGGATTTTTCCAGTCGGTGAAGACGCTGCCTGCGCCCAGGGCACGCTGGTTCATGTGTTCGTAGATCAGGCCAGCCAGAGCTCGGTGGCGATTCCGGAACCGATCCGCGAGGCCCTCGAACAATTGATGGTCAGATAAATCAATCGGCCCGCCCACCGCGGCGGCGCTGCACCAGTTCCGACGACGGCTTCAGCAGCTCAGCCTCATAAACCACCCACTCACCCAGCATCACGCGGGTGGGCGGGTACCGGTCATTGGACACCGGCCGGCCGATGGCCTGAGCCTGAACGATCTGGTGGGTATCGGCGTCAATATACGAAGTAAACCCTTCCGGGTCCTTGGGGAGCTCAATGTGCAGGCCTTCCAGCGCCGCAATCATGGCATCGGTGTCCGATACATCCCCCACCATACCAACCGCCTTTGCGATCACCAGCATGCCAGCATAGGCCCCTTGCGCCGAATAACTCGGGTAACGGCCAGACAGCTCATAAAAAGCCTGTACAAACCGGCGATTTCGCTCGGTGTCTGGCCAGTTCAGATGATGACGGGCCGACAGGATTAACCCCGGCGGCGGGTTTTCGCCTAACGCGACCAGGGTATCGTAATTGCCACCGGTATCGAAGTTCGCCACCGGCATATCCTTGAAAAGACCGGTGGTGCGCGCCTGTTCGATAAACGCATTGAAATCTCCGCCCCACAGGGCTGTTACCAGGATATCCGGCGGCGATTCCAGCAATGACTGGATGTAAAGAGTGTAATCGGGCTCGTACAGCTTGGGCCAGTACTCGCCGGCCACCTGATACTCAACCTCCAGCATGTCCAGTGCCTGCCGCAGATCCCGCCAGGCCACACGGCCATACTCGTAATCCGGGCCCAGGAAAGCCAACTTCTGCCAGCCGGTTTGTGCCTGCAGCTCTTTGAGGTAGCGGGCACCCGCTGCGTGGGAGTACCAGGTATCGCTGGAGACGCGGAAATAGTAACGATGGCCTTCCTCCAGCACACTGCGGGAACTGGCGTGGTCGGTACCAATCATAATGATGCGACGATCCCGGGCGACCCGGCTGACGGCCAGCCCAACCCCGGAACTCACCATGCCGCAGAGAATATCGGCCTGGTCGGCTGCCATAAAATCTTCCGCCATTCGGACCGCGAATGAAGCTTTGGACCGGGAATCATCAACAATCACCCGCAGCCTTGGGGCGCCCGGCTGTTGCGCCAGTTCTTCCAACGCCACACGAATCCCCGCGATGCTGTCACGGCCATAGCTGGCAGGGCGGCCTGTCATGGGGTACATGCACGCCACAGTCACATCCGCTTCGGCCGCCGGGGCCCCGAGTTCAACCCGACCGACCGGTTCCGTGGCGGCACCAGCCTGTTCCGCCGCGAGCGGGCTGACGGCCAGCCAAAGTATGCCTGCCAGATACCGCCATAAGATCATATAAGATGCTCCTGCCAGCAATGCCCTAACCGCTCGTCACTGTAGTTCACTCCAGCTCGAGCCGCTGCAAACGACGCTTGAACGCATGACGCGACAGCCCGAGGAACTCCGCCGCTTTGCCCTTATGGCCGCCAGTTTGCACCAGCGCTTCCACCACGATCTGGCGCTCTGTTCGCTTCATGCGTTCACCGAGATAGTCCGGATGTTGGTCCTCCCTCTGCATTTCAATGGGCAAATGCGAAGGTTCGATTAACTGGCCCGGGTAGAGAATTGTGAGGCGCTCAACAAGGTTTTTCAGCTCCCGAACGTTGCCCGGCCAGCCGTAATGCCGCAGAGTTTCCAGGGTTTCCAATGCGTAGTGAATAGGTTGGCAGCGCTCTTCCCGGGCCTGAATTCCGGCAAACTGCTCCAGCATCAGGCTGATGTCGTTGCCACGTTCACGCAATGGGGGTATCAACAATTCGATAACATTGAGCCTGAAAAACAGATCTTCCCGGAATCGCCCTTCTCGCACTTCGGTTTCCAGCGGCCGGTTGGTAGCGGCGATAACACGGGCATTGGCGGTGCGCGTCCGGTTGGAACCCACCGGCCGGTAACTGCCGTCTTCCAGAAAATGCAAAAGTTTTGACTGCAACAGCAGAGGTAGCTCTCCAACCTCGTCCAGAAACAGAGTGCCGCCATCAGCCAGTGCCACCAGCCCGATCCGGGTTTGGTGGGCGCCGGTGTAGGCGCCCTTTTGCGCGCCAAAAAGCTCCGCTTCGATCAATTGTTCCGGCAAGGCCGCACAGTTGATCTCCACAAACGCCTCAGCGGTGCGGGGGCTGCTGGAATGGATAGCCCGGGCCACTACGGCCTTACCGGTACCGGATTCCCCCTGCAGCAGGATACGCCCGGCACTGCTGGAGGCCACCCGCTGAATCGTCTGCCAGAGCTGACCCATCGTGTCACTCTCCCCCACCAGGCCCGAGGCTGAGGCCGCGCGGTCACGGTGGTAGTCCAGCTCGCTTCGCAAGCGGAGGCGCTCGGTGGTGTTACTGATCAGATGCAGCAGCTCATCCAGCGCAAACGGTTTGGTCAGATAGTCGGCAGCTCCGGCTTTGGCAGCCTGGACAGCGGCACGGGTATCGCCATGGGCCGAAATCATCACCACCGACAAACCGGGATAGTCGCGGGTCAGCGCTTCCAATACCTCCATTCCTCCGATGCCCGGCAGCCGCAGATCCAGCAGCACGATATCCGGCCGGTCCCGCGCCACCATGGCCAGGCCCTCTTCGCCAGAATAAGCGCAAACAG
>JBBQMX010000073.1:0-7494 GCA_038329375.1 Pseudomonadales bacterium
TTTAGTCAATCATGAAACAGCCTGGTGGTGTGCTAGCATCAGGTAAAGCCTGAGGGCAGTGGCCCCCAATGTCATTACAACAACCATAGGAAGCCCCATGATGAAAACCGTACCTCTATACATCGGTGGTGAATTTGTCGAAAGCCAGACCGAGCAGTGGATTGACGTTACCAACCCGGCCACCAACGAAGTTATTGCCCGTGCACCCTGTACCACAGATGCCGAAATGCGCCGCGCGATTGACCATGCTGGCGAAGTCTTCAAGTCGTGGAAGGAAACACCGGTATCCGAACGTGCCCGCGTGATGATGCGCTACCAGGCCCTGCTCAAAGAGCACCATGACGAAATTGCCGAAATTCTGTCCCAGGAAACCGGCAAAACTTTTGAAGATGCAAAAGGCGATGTCTGGCGCGGTATTGAAGTGGTCGAGCACGCTGCCAACATCCCGTCCATGATGATGGGCGAGACTGTCGAGAACGTTGCCCGTGAAATTGATACCTATTCCTACATTCAGCCCTTGGGCGTGTGTGCTGGCATCACCCCGTTCAACTTCCCGGCCATGATCCCGCTCTGGATGTTCCCCATGGCCATTGCCTGCGGCAACACGTTCATACTGAAGCCGTCAGAGCAGGATCCGCTGACGCCCACCCGTCTGGCAGAGTTGTTTGAACAAGCCGGCGCGCCCAAAGGCGTATTGCAGGTGGTTCACGGGGGCAAGGAGCAGGTTGATATCCTGCTGACTGATCCCGCCATCAAGGCGGTGTCTTTCGTGGGCTCCGTGCCTGTTGGCCGTTACATCTATGAAACCGGCACCAAGAACATGAAGCGGGTACAAAGCTTCGCGGGCGCCAAGAACCACATGGTTATCCTGCCGGATGCCGACAAGCAACAGGTGGTCAACGCCCTGGTGGGTGCCTCTGTCGGCGCTGCAGGTCAGCGCTGCATGGCAATATCGGTTGCGGTCTTTGTGGGTGACGCCCAGGAGTGGATCCCCGATGTTAAAGCGGCGCTGGCGGCTGTCAAGCCCGGTGCATGGGACGACAAGGGCGCCAGCTATGGCCCCGTGATCAGCCCCCAGGCCAAGAAGCGGGTGGAATCTCTGATCGGCCAGGGCGAAGCGGAAGGTGCCAACCTGCTGCTGGACGGCCGTGGTTGTGAAGTACCAGGACTGCCTGATGGCAACTGGATTGGCCCTACTCTGTTTTCTGGCGTCAAGCCAGATATGGAGATCTACAAAGAAGAAGTGTTCGGCCCGGTTCTGGCCTGTATGGAAGTCGACACGTTCGGTGATGCTATTGAGCTGGTCAACAACAGCCCCTACGGCAACGGTACCTCTCTGTACACCAGTTCCGGTGGTGCTGCCCGTCGTTACCAGCATGAAATCGAAGTCGGTCAGGTAGGGATCAACGTCCCCATTCCGGTGCCCCTGCCATTCTTCTCCTTCACCGGCTGGAAGGGTTCTTTCTACGGTGATCAACACGCCTACGGTAAGCAAGCGGTCCGGTTCTACACAGAAACCAAGACCATTACCGCTCGCTGGTTTGCCAAGGACGCGGTTGCAGAAACCAACTTCTCCATCCGTATGCGGTAAGGGCAGCGACCATGAACTTCGATCTGACCGAGGACCAGCTAGCGTTTCGGGATGCCGCCAAAGCCTTTGCCGAAAAGGCTATGGCGCCCCACGCTGCGAGATGGGATGCGGAACACGAATTTCCGGTAGACGTTATCAGGGTAGCGGGAGAGATGGGGTTCTGTGGCATCTATACCCCGGAAGCCCAGGGTGGTATGGGGTTGTCCCGGCTTGATACCACGGTAATTGTGGAAGAGCTGGCGGCGGCTTGTCCGTCTACGGCGGCCTACATCACCATCCACAACATGGCGACCTGGATGGTAGCCATGTTCGGCAATGCACACGTGCAGGACACCATTGCTCCGCGCATGGCCAGTGGTGAGTGGTTGGGTTCCTACTGCCTGACTGAACCCGGTGCGGGTTCCGATGCCGGCAGCTTGCGCACCAAGGCCGAGATGGACGGGGATGATTATATCCTGAACGGCAGCAAGGTTTTCATCTCTGGTGCTGGCAGTACCCAGGTATTGGTCGTGATGGCCAGAACGGGCTCGCCTGACAGCGGCGCCAGGGGCATCAGTGCCTTTGCGGTGCCGGCGGATAGTGACGGTATTCACTACGGCAAGGCGGAAGAGAAAATGGGCTGGAACAGTCAGCCCACCCGGCAAATCACGTTTGAAAATGTACGGGTATCGGCACAGAACCGTCTGGGCGAGGAAGGCGATGGTTTTAAGATCGCCATGAAAGGCCTCGACGGCGGCCGCCTGAATATTGCCACCTGCTCTCTGGGCGGCGCCCAGGCGGCGTTGTTGCGAAGCCGCAATTATATGCATGAGCGTGAGCAGTTCGGGCAGCCTCTGGCGGGCTTTCAGGCGTTGCAGTTCAAGCTGGCGGACATGGCTACAAATCTGGTAGCGGCCCGTCAAATGGTGCGTCTTGGGGCTTACAAACTTGACCAGCGTAATCCTGAAGCCACCATGCTGTGCGCGATGGCAAAACGGTTTGCCACCGATGCCTGCTTCGAAGTGTGTAATGACGCCCTGCAACTCCACGGCGGCTATGGCTATATCCGGGAGTATCCGCTTGAGCGGTATGTGCGGGACCTGAGAGTGCACCAGATTCTGGAGGGCACTAACGAAATCATGAGGCTGATTGTCGCCCGGCGGTTGCTGGAACCGGGGATTGTCGAAGCCATTCAGTAGCTGACAAAACAAGAGAGAAGTTAATGAGCGACCTGATTCAACTGGAAAAACGCGACCATATCGCAATTATCACCATCAACAACCCACCGGCCAACACCTGGACCCTTGATTCACTGGCGGCCCTTACCGAGACCGTCGAGGCTCTCAACGCTGACGACAATATTTTTGCTCTGGTGGTGACCGGCCAGGGTGAGAAGTTCTTTTCTGCCGGGGCTGACCTCAAAAGCTTTGCTGATGGCGACGCTGGTAAAGCCAATGTAATGGCGCAGGCGTTTGGTAAGGCGTTCGATGCGCTTAGCCGTTTCCGCGGTGTATCCATTGCTGCCATCAACGGTTATGCCATGGGTGGTGGCCTTGAGTGTGCGTTGTCCTGTGACCTGCGCATTGCCGAGGAGCATGCTCAAATGGCGTTGCCGGAGGCCAGTGTGGGTTTGCTCCCCTGTGCCGGTGGCACCCAGAACCTGCCATGGCTGGTGGGTGAAGGTTGGGCCAAGCGTATGATTCTGTGTGGTGAGCGCATCAAGGCGGAGCGTGCCCAGGCTATCGGGCTGGTGGAAGAAGTGGTGCCAACCGGCACTGTGCTGGACAAAGCACTTGAGCTGGCAGCGATGGCCTGCAAACAGAGCCCGTCATCAACGGCCCGCTGTAAGTCGCTGGTTATGAGTGCCCGGGATGGTCGCAGCCATGCTGATGGCTGGCGCATGGAGCGCGAACTGTTCATTGAATTGTTCAGCACCGAAGATCAGCGCGAGGGCGTTAATGCGTTTCTGGAGAAACGCGCGCCCCAGTGGAAGAACCGATAAGGAAAACCGGGCAAGCCTATGAGTAACCAATCTATAGTTTTTGAAGAACTCACGATAGACAGCGGTGGCAGCATCGGTGTTGCACGCCTGAACGTGCCGCGGGCGATGAACGCATTGTCGCTGGACATGATCCACCTGCTCAAAGCCCGTCTCGATGACTGGGCGAAGGACCGTGAAGTAAAGGCCGTTTGGCTGGAAGGCGAGGGCGATAAAGCTCTATGCGCTGGCGGTGACATCGTCGCGCTTTATCGTGACATGACCGAACCGCGCTCTGATCATCGCACTGCCAGTGTAGGGGAGCAATTCTTCACCGACGAATATGAGCTCGACTACCTTATTCACACTTACCCCAAGCCGTTTATTGTCTGGGGTAACGGCATCGTGATGGGGGGTGGCCTCGGTCTGATGGCGGGTGCCTCTCACCGGGTGGTGACCGAGCACTCAAAACTGGCGATGCCGGAAGTCAGCATAGGCCTGTATCCAGATGTCGGGGCTGGCTGGTTCCTTAACCGTATGCCTGGCCGTACCGGGCTTTTTCTGGGCCTGACCGGGGCATGGATGAACGGGGCCGATGCTTTGTTTTTGGGGCTGGCGGACCGCTTTATCGGACATGATCGCCGGGAAGAAGTTAAGGCTGCTTTACAGCAGGCACGGTTTGGCAGCACTTCAAAGAAAGCTGTCAATGAGATCTTGCGCCGCTTTGAAGCGGAGTCGCGAGAGGCCTTGCCAGAATCGGTCGTCAGGAATCATTTCGATGTCATTCAGGCATTGACGGACGGCGACACGTTGATTGACGTGGTCGACAACCTGGCTCGCATGCAGGACGACGACCCCTGGTTGATCAAGGCTGTAAAAACGGTATCTGCCGCCTCTCCGACATCCCTGGCGATCACCTGGCAGCATATTCATGACACCTCCCGCGACAGCCTTGCAGATGTGTTTCGAAAAGAGCGTCGGCTGTCCCTTCATTGCCTGAAAAAGGGTGAGTTCGCCGAAGGTGTCCGGGCGTTGCTCATAGACAAAGACCGGCAACCACGCTGGCAATACCCGACTCTGGCCAATATTGACCCGATGTGGGTGGACGAATTTTTTCTGAAAACATGAACCCAAGGAGCCACTGATTCGCTCTGAAAGCCAGAGGCGATCCAGGAGTTGTTCAGAGGCTCCCTAAGACACTCAGCGTGAACACAGAACATACGGAGAACAATAATTATGGCGACTATTACGTTTATCGGACTTGGAAACATGGGCGGCCCGATGGCCTCCAACCTGCTCAAAGCCGGACACGAGGTGACGGTATTTGATTTATCCGACGATGCGGTCCGCACCCTTGTCGGTGAAGGCGCCAAGAGCGCGGCCACTGCCCAGGAGGCCTCGAACTCTGCCGACTGTGTGATTACAATGCTACCGGCGGGTAAGCATGTAGAGGCTGTGTACCTGGGAGATGACGGCCTGCTGGCGAGCCTGTCTTCCAAGACGCTCGTTATTGATTCTTCCACCATTGCGCCGGAAACGGCCCGCAAAGTGGCCGAAGCAGCGGTCGCAAAGAACATCACCTTCATGGACGCGCCGGTGTCTGGTGGCGTTGGCGGTGCCAAAGCGGGTGCCTTGACGTTCATTTGTGGTGGTGAAAAAGCTGCCTTTGATCAGGCCAAGCCAATTCTGGAAGCCATGGGCAAGAATATTTTCCACGCAGGCCCCCATGGCGCCGGTCAGACTGCAAAGATCTGCAACAACATGTTGCTGGCTATCCTTATGAGCGGCACCAGCGAAGCACTGGCCCTTGGTGTGAAGAACGGTCTTGATCCGGCCGTGCTGTCGGAAATCATGAAACAGAGTTCAGGTGGAAACTGGGCCCTGAATGTATACAATCCGTGGCCGGGTGTCATGGAGGCAGCGCCAGCCTCTCGCGAGTATCAAGGTGGTTTTTTGGTTGATCTGATGAACAAGGATCTCGGGCTGGCGATGGACAATGCGGTACAGAACCACGCTGCAGTCCCCATGGGCTCCCTGGCACGCAACCTGTTCGAATTGCACGCATCCCAGGGTAATGGCGCACTGGATTTTTCCAGCATTCAGCGTTTTTATTATCAGCAACAGAGTTGAGTTGTCGCGGCTGATCAGTGAGCGGCGACACCATTTATAAATGTATGAGGCCGCTTGGAACACCATGGAAGATCGACCCAATACTGATCGGAACAATGAAAACGGGACTCAGGGCAAAAGAGCTCAAAAATACACGCTTCAGGTCCCGTCGGATATCCTAACACCGCTATACGGGCTATTTGCGCTGGGGATCCTGTACACCCTGTACCTGGCTCATGAGATTATCCTGCCTATTGTTCTGGCCCTGTTGACCAGCCTGCTATTGTCTCCGCTGGTCAAAAAAGCCTACAACCGTTTCGGTATTCCGCGAGTAATCACTTCTCTGGCGCTTATCCTGACACTGGTTGCCGCGTTGGCCGGGCTGGGCTGGGCCGTTGCCAAGCCCGTGACAGAGTGGGCGGGTAAGGCGCCGGAAGGCATATCAAAACTGCTGGTGGGCGAAAGCGCCTTCAAGAAGCAGATCGAGAAGGTCACCGAGTCCGCCGCCAAGGTCGAAAAGTCCGTTGAGGAGCTTTCGGAAAACGATGACGCCGGAACCGGAACCACCAACACGGTCGTTCTGCAGACCGATTCATGGCGTAGCAAACTGTTTAACAAGGTGAAGAACGGCTTTGCGGGCCTCGCTCTCGCCCTGGCGCTTAGCTATTTTCTGCTGGTCAGCGGCGACCGCCTGATACAGAATTTTGTGCGCCAGTTACCGAGAGGGCAACGCCGCAACGCTCTGCATATTGTTCGCGGGGCCCAGCATGAAATTGCGCGGTATCTTGCAGTGATCGGCGTCAGTAACCTGTTTGTGGGAACAGCCACGGGCTTGCTGGCCTGGGCAGTAGGGCTGCCATCACCCGCGGTGTGGGGGTTGGTCGCGGGTCTGGCTCGGTTTATCCCTTACCTGGGGGTGATACTGACCATTTCCTTGCTCGCAGTGGTGTCAGCCACGAGCCTTGATGAACTCTGGAAGATGGCGATTGCGCCGCTGGGGTATCTGGGGCTGACAGCAGTGATTGGCTTTTTCCTGGAACCCTATATCCATGGCTTTCGTATGGCGATTAACCCGATTGTCATTTTCGTGTCGATCTTTTTTTGGGGCTGGCTCTGGGGCCCGGTGGGCGTTTTGCTCGCGGTTCCGCTGACAACGGTCATTCAGGTGGTGCTGAAGCAGATTCCGAAGCTTCGGCCGGTGTATAAGGTCATTGCGCGTTGAGGGACTGGCATCGACGGAAAAATAACCTATCCTCATTTGAGGAGCCTCTGAATAGCTCCTGAACAACCGGTGTAACAGGAGCAGGTACGCCATGGTTGCGAATAATATGAGATCTCGCGAATTCGAGCAGTCTGGAGTCTGTTATGTCAAAGCAACTGTTTAGCTACCGGCAACATGAACGTATACGCGCTGTCGAACTGGTTGACATGCAATCGGGTGGCGACGTCAGCCGTATTGTTACCCGGGGAGTTGGCCACCTGCCGGGGGGTTCGGTGCTGGAGCAGATGCGCTATATCCAGAAGCACGGCGATGGTTTTCGCCGCTGGCTGCTGAACGAACCTTATGGTGATCCGTTCATGTCGATTGACCTGATCGTACCGCCGGACAATCCGAAAGCCCAGGC
This sequence comes from Pseudomonadales bacterium, assembly GCA_038329375.1. Lineage (GTDB taxonomy): Bacteria > Pseudomonadota > Gammaproteobacteria > Pseudomonadales > Oleiphilaceae > Marinobacter. The sequence goes on from JBBQMX010000073.1 coordinate 7,283, forward strand.
CGGATATATCATCATGGAGGCGATGGGTTATCCCTTGTATTCCGGCTCTAACACTATCTGCACTGCTACCGCGATTCTCGAGAACGGTATTGTCCCCATGGAAGAGGGCGAGCAGTTGCTGGTGCTGGAATCTCCGGCGGGCCTTGCCTATATCAACGCCCGGAACCGCAATGGGCGGGTCGAATCGGTCACCACCCGCAGTGTACCGGCGT
>JBBQMX010000074.1:0-7467 GCA_038329375.1 Pseudomonadales bacterium
CAATTTTCTTCAGGTTAATATTCGGTGCCACGATGTTCCCCGGCTCGGCGGTAGCTTGCGATGGCTCTTCCTGAGAGGGTTGAGCCTCGGCTTCAGCGCCGATTCCGGTGGGTGGGTCGTCTACCATGCCATTGTCGGTACCCTTGGACTGGCGGGGTGCCGACGTTTCAATTTCTTCAACACTTTCCTCCTCAGCCAGAATGCTCATTGGTACTTTTGCTGTTTCGGCGAGTAAAGGAGCGCTGACGAAAAGCAGAACACCGGCCAGGCAGATGGATAACGCAACGGGGAATATCATAGGAAATACAAAAGGTCGTGCATACCGCTTAATAAGCACCGGAAAGAACCTCTTGGGTAAAATAGTTGCTGAGTAAAATATCGCCAGGCAGCTAAGAGTAGATGACATAAGGACGATACGGAACCGGCCTGACAAAGGTTTAATTTCCCGCGCCGGCCCAACGATGGCGGGTTTTCCAGCGGTGCAAGGGGCCTGGACGGGATTTCGACTGCTTTCGATTCTCTGTTTAGACACTATAGTGATTACAGTAGTCATTACAGACAAGTCGAACCATCACGTCAGGAGAAAAGCGAATGGATTTACTGCGAATAGTGATCGCCATACTGTTACCGCCACTGGGCGTGTTCCTCCAGGTCGGAATTGGCAAGCATTTCTGGATCAATATTGTATTGACGTTACTGGGTTACATACCTGGTATCGTCCATGCGGTTTGGGTGATTGCGAAGAAGTAATGCCTGAATCAACCTGCCCGAAGCCGCCTCACAGGATTTCGGGCGCATTCTTCAGATCAAACGTCATGCGTACTTAACTGCCACCGGTCATCAATCTGAGCCGCTGCGCCATCCTGCTCCAGTTTAAACAGGTGCGCCAGTAGTGAACGGCTGGCCAGCCCATGAATTGCGGCCGGGACATCGTCATAGGCGTGGGCAGTGAGATTTGCCAGGGTAGCCGGGCCGTGGTCTGCCAGCGCGGCCAATACCTTGTGCTCCCGGGCCATCCGATGGGTGGTGAGATAGTCCACCACCGCGTGGGCATGGCCCAGCAGAAAGCCGTGGCCGGGAGCAATATAGCGGATGTCTTCTTGCAGTAGGCGCTGTAGCGACTCCAGGTAAGCCTTCATATCGCCGTCGGGGGGATTAATCACCACTGTCGAACCTTGCATGATGTGGTCCCCGGAGAACAACAGGTTCTGCCCTTCCAGCAGGTAGCAGAGGTGGTTCGAGGCGTGGCCGGGGGTGTGAAGCACTTTCAGATTACCCGCAGCTGTGATGATGTCGTCACCGTCCACGGGCACAAGGTCCGGCAGAAAGCTGAGGTCCTGAGAAGCGCCTTCCGGCGGCCCCATGCCCACTAATCTGGCGCCGGTGGATTCCTGCAGGAATGCAGCCCCGGGCGAATGGTCCCGGTGGGTATGGGTGACCACCACCTGTGTAATGGCGCCACCGGTTATTTCCAGCAGCTGCCGGAGGTGGTCTGTGTCCTCCGGGCCGGGATCAATAACTGTGTAGTCACCGGGCTCGCCGAGCAAGTAAGTGTTAGTGCCGGGGCCGGTCATCATACCGGCGTTGCTGGCGGTCAGGCGCTGCACTCCCGGCCCAAGAAGAATCGGTGTGCCAGGGGTGATGGCTGCGCTGGCGGTGCCTTGGCGGCCCGGATCAAGTTTGCGAACCTCGTCATAAGCAGGTGCTCCGGGCTCTACCGTGATCTGCTGTCCGGCTCTGCGGGCGGGCCACGGTTGATTTTCCAAAGGCTCCGGCGGCTGGGAGCGGGCGTAGGCCATCAGCGCGTCAGTGGTCTCGAAATCACTCAGAATTCGCAAGGTCCGAACGGTAGGCGAGCCGAGCAGTCGCTGGCCCAGGCGGTGATCTTCCAATGCCTGAGCTGGTGACAGCCAGATATGATCAATGGTTTCAACGCCATCATGGCGGGCAACCTGGTGTGGTGGTGCCACCGCTACAAAAAAACGGGTATCAAAACGCCGTGGTGGCCCGGGTGGTGTTACCCAGTGGCTCAGGTACGCCAGTTGGTCCAGCGGTATGGTGAGCCGATATTGCTCGCACATATCAGCCAGTTGGCGATCACTGGCGTTCAGGGCGGCCCGTTCGCGCTCAAGGGTTTCGCCGTCCAGGCTGACCGGCTTGTCCTGATGGTCATTTGCCAATAGCAGGCCAGCTTCTTCAAAACACTCCCGCACTGCGGCAATCATATAGCCAGCCCCACCTTCGGTGATGCCCAGGTAGCGGCTCGCCGAGGTGTCGTCGTGGCCATCGGCCCAGGCCAGACACTGGTAATCGTTGCTATCGACGGCGCCCCCCGGAAAGACATAGAACCCCGGCAGGAACACAGCATCCCAGGTGCGTTGCAGCAGCAGCACCTCGATTCCGTTTGGGGTGTCCCGGGTTAAAGCCAGCGTAGCGGCAGGGCGAATATTCATCAGACAGCACCTCGGTATGCTAACAAAAAATTAAAATTCAAAGATAGCGGAAAAGCCCGACGCTTGCCTCCGGATTAATTCATCTGCGCGTGCGCCGTTTCTGGTGCCGAGCCCTAAGGAGGTTTCTCTTACGCCTTGCCCGATTTTACCAGTTTGCGCATGCCCTGCCGGTAAAGCCAGTAGGCCATCACTCCGGCCAGCAGATTGCCCACCAGCGCGCCTGTCATCAGGCCGGTGAGGCCGGCGAGCTCGGCACCAAGCCAGAGCGCGGGCAGAAAGCAAAGGAATAATCGCAGTACTGAAATCAGCAAGCCCCGCATGGCCAGACCGAGCGCATTGCACACAGAGACCATCATCATGCAGACACCGAGGCCACTGTAGCTAAGGGGTACCCGAATCAAATACTCCCCTAATATCTCGCGAACGATTCGGTCGCTGCTGAACAGTTCCGCCACCAGTCCGGAACCTGCCAGCCAGATGACCCCGAGGCTGAACTGCCAAGCCACTACGAATCTCACGGCAAGGCGAATGAGCTTCTGGATGGTTTGGATATCGCCAGCCCCGAGGGCTCGTCCAATCATCGGGGGCAGGGACATGGTCAGCGCCAGCACGACGACAAGGGAAAAAAACTCGAGCCGGGTGCCCAGACCCCAGGCGGCAACCGCAGCAGAACCAAAACCGGCGACCATAGCCGTGGCGAACATGGCGGAAAGCGGCGGCATTAATTGGCTGATCATGGCCGGAGCCATGATGCCGGATAGCTGCTTGAGGGCTTTTCCGAGGGCGAGTTCGGTGATGTCAAACCGCAACCAGCTGCGTTTCAGCAAGCGTGGATAGACCATCAGACAGCCCGTACCAAAGGCAGTCACCGTTGCCCATGCAGCTCCTGGCAGCCCCCAGCCAAAAACAAAAATGTAGAGCGGGTCCAGGGCGATATTGGCGATGCTGGTCGCCACCATCATGTATCCTGGCAGTTTGGTGTCGCCGTGGGAGCGGCAGATGCTGTAGCCAAAATACAGCATGGCGCCGGTCCAGGCGGAGAGCAGCCAGGGCACCCAGTAGCTGCGGATCATCGGTAATAACGCGGTGTCGGCTCCCAGCAACTTCATGATGGGCGCCTGCAGCAGCCATAACAGAATGCAAAGCATCAACACCATTGCGGCTCCGACCGCCACGACAAGACCACCCAGGCGTTCCGCCCGGGCTTGCTCGCCGGCTCCGAGCGTACGGGAGATGATAGCAGTGGTAGCAATGCCCAGGCCCACTTGCAAACCGATGATCAGCTGTTGCATGGGCAGGGTGAACCCCAGCGCAGCCAGCGGGTCGCGGCCTAACTGGCCAATGAAGGCGCTGTCGACGAGCTGGAAGGTCATCAGTGAGAGCACCCCGAACAGCATAGGCCACGTCATGGTGAAGAGTTGGCTTGCCAGGGAGGGCTGATTTTGGGTTTTGGTACTCACTGTTGGGGAGTCGTCTCGTGGTGAGGAATGCTACTCTGGCAGACTGCTGTGGAGCATTGTGGCGGAAGGAGCGCCTGTTTGCAGACACGCCCGTGGATACGTCCATGTAGGGCTCGGGTGTAGCCATCCATGGCCACACACGGTCTGCAAACAGGCGCTCCTCCCGCCACTATCGGGCTTTTTGGAGCCCTGCTGGAAGTTGAAATCAGAGCAAGTAGTGATTTTCTCCCGAGCTGATTCTTAAAGAACCTTCAGCGCCGCGTCATAATCAGGCTCGTCTTTGATTTCGCCGACCAGTTGGCTGTGAAGAACCTTGTTGTTCTCATCCAGCACGATGACCGCTCTCGCGCAGAGACAGGCAAGCGGGCCGTTCTGGACGGCAACGCCATAGTCTGGCTGGAAGCTGTAATTACGGAAAGTCGAGAGCGTGACGACGTCTTTCAGGCCCTCCGCCCCACAGAATCGTCCAGCCGCGAATGGCAGGTCAGCGGAGACAACCAGTACCACGGTGTTGTCCAGGCTGCCGGCCTTTTCATTGAATTTACGGGTAGACGCGGCGCAAACGCCGGTGTCGATGCTGGGAATAATATTGAGGATTTTACGCTTGCCTGCATAGGCGTCGAGTCTGGTTTCTTCCAGGCCCTGGTTGGTCAGGGTGAAGTCCGGCGCGGTGTCGCCGACAGAAGGAAAAGTGCCGCTGATTTCTAGAGGGTTACCGTCCAGTGTCACTGTGCTCATCGGAAACTCCGTTGTTGGTCCGTTAATTCGTCAGGTGTAAGAAGATGATTACATCTTTACCATACTCTTGTTTAGTCGATTTTGGATGATTCGTCATTATCCATAACTACCCGCCACCCAGGAGAATGTTTCTGGCGTTGCGGTGCCGGATTCAGGCCGTGGCGCTGGTGGCGGGCTCAAAGCCCCGGGCAAGATAACGCTGGACCAATACCAGATAGACTGCCAGGGCTGCCAGGGCGCAGGCGGCAATCGCCAGCGCCATAATCAGCGAGGTGCCGGTGTGAAGATGCCCGACGAGCAGGCCCACCAGGGCGGCAACGGTCATCTGCACACAGCCGAACAGCGCGGAGGCAGACCCGGCCATACGGGGAAAGTTCGCCAGTGCTCCCGCCATGGTTTGCGGGAGTACCATGCCCACACCGATCATGAAAACGACCTGTGGCAGCATCACCGCCGATACATGGAACACTTCTGCTAACGCCAGCCCTGCCATGACAGTGCCACCGATGACACTGACGATAAGACCACGCTGTAGTATCTGATCCGGCAGCAAGCGTCGGCCAAGGCGCACGGCGATCAGGTTGCCGAGAATGTAACCGGACACCACAAAGGCGAAGTAGAACCCGAAATACTCGGCTTTAACCCCGAAAAACTCGATCAGGACGAAGGACGAGCCGGATAGAAACGCGAACAGGCCGGCGAAAACCAGCGAGTTGGTGAGTGTGTAACCGATAAAGCTCGGGTCGATTCCAATAGTCCGGTAGTTGCGAAGCAGATTGCTGATTCGCAGGCTTTGCCGGTTTGCAGGCTTCAGGGGCTCCGGTATGCCGACGGCAATCACCACGGTCATGACCAGCGCGTAGAGGCCCAGAGCGATAAAGATGGAGGCCCAGCCGAAACCCCCCAACAGCAGGCCGCCAAGGGTTGGCGCGATAGCGGGTGCGAGCGCCATGATGCTGGCGAGGATGGCCATGATGCGGGCAGCTTCCCGGGGGGTGTAGATGTCACGGATGGCGGCTCGTCCCAGCACCGGGCCGGCAGAGCCACCCAGCGCCTGCAGGAAGCGGAAGAGTATCAGGGTCTCGATATCGGTTGCGAACGCGCAGCCCAGACTGGCCAGGGCGAACAGGCCAAACCCGCCGATCATGATCGGTTTGCGTCCGAAGCGGTCAGACAGCGGGCCACAAACCAGTTGTGCCAGGGCAAACCCGGCCATGAACATACTCAGAGTAAGCTGCAGTTGATCGGTGCCGGCGCTCAGGGTGGCCCCCATGGAGGGTAGCGCTGGCAAGTACATATCCGTCGCCAGCGGACCCAGGGCAACGGCGGCGGCGAGCAGAATAGTGGTCCAGACACTGGTTAGTGCGAGCATGGATTTTCCGGTCAGAGAATAAACGAAAGAGAGTGAAGTCTACGCCGATGGAGTCAATGAATAACGGCCGCAAGGTTCATATTACCTATGAATAAAAATGATGGGTTATTCAGGGGCTCCTCAGGGTTCCAGCCCTTGCGCCACGGTAATCAGTTGTTGCCGCAGCCAGCGATGGGCGGGGTCTTCGTGGTTGCGTTGATGCCAGAGCATCAACAGGGTGAAGGGTTTGAGTTCGAATGGCAGCGGTGCTCGCTGGAAGCCTTTCATCAGGTGATCCTTCATCCGGAACGGCGCGGTGGCAAGCCAGTTGGTGCCGCTCAGAAATGCCGGCAGACCCGAAAAATTGGATACTGTAACGGCAACATCCCGGGTCAGGCCCTGGGTTGTGAGGGATGCTTCCAGCGCCATGCGCTCCCCGGTTGCGAACAGAATGCCAATATGGCGGCTTTGCAAATACTCCGCCAGGCTTTGCGGAGCTTCGCGCTGGTCGGCGTCGTAAAAGATCGTCATGTGGTCGTCCAGCAACCGTCGTTGCATGACGTCGCCAACGGCAGGCGGGTGGGGGGAGAGGATCAGGTCACAGACGTCCTTGCGCAACATCTCGGCGCTGGGTATGCCGGAGGGCATCACTTGTAGCCGGATGCCGGGCGCGATCTCCCTCAGGCTGGCCATCAGCGGCGGTAACAGCAGATCCCGTTGGTAATCATTGGCGGCAATGGTGAAGGTGAGTTCAGCTTTGTCGGGTGAAAATGGCGGCCCCACCGATAGCGAGCGCAGCTCGTCCACCAACTGCCGGACATGAGGCCCTGCCTGCAGGGTGTAGCGGGTGGGAGTGATGCCACGCCCGGATTTGACAAATAACGTGTCCCCCAGAGTCTGTCGCAAACGGTCCAGAGTATGGCTGACCGCTGACTGGCTGACCCCGAGGCGGACAGCCGCCGCTGATACGCTGCCAGTGTCCAGTACCGCCAGCAAAACGGTCAGAGCACGCACATCAACATTGAATTCATCAATTGTGTTCATGCATGGCAGTGTAGGGCGTGTTGTCTGAGTCAGCCAGTCGGCATCGCAAATTGGTCGGTACTGTGGCTCCCCACCGGCGTCTTGCGTTGTTATGATGCGCAGTAAATCTCATTAACAATAACCGGACGCTCGCCATGCTCAGTTTTTTACCCGCGCCAATCCGTGGTGTCATCGCCGCATTTCTGCTGGCGTTGAATACCGTTTTCTGGTGTTTGCTGCTTTATATCCCGGCACTGCTGAAACTGGCAATTCCCCACGTCGGTTTTCGCCTGTTATGTACCCGACTGATTATCTGGCTTTCTGAATCTTGGGTGGCTTGCAACACCGGCTGGATGAAACTGACCCAGGGCACCCGCTGGCACGTGAAAGGTGACGATCAGCTCAGGCGGGAGAGCTGGTATCTGGTCTTGAGTAACCATCA
>JBBQMX010000075.1:0-7461 GCA_038329375.1 Pseudomonadales bacterium
ATCCACTTTGTGCTCCCTCGCAATCTCCATAATCTTGAAGGCCACCTCATCGCCACCTTTGGCGACCACGACCGGTGCGGCCATGGTTTTCTGATCGTACTTCAAGGCAACCGCGTAATGGGTCGGGTTGGTGATGACCACATCCGCGCCCGGAACGTCCTGCATCATCCGGCGCTGGGCCATTTCCCGCTGGAGCTGACGAATGCGGCCTTTTACCTCGGGCTTGCCTTCACTGTCCTTGAACTCGTCCTTGACCTCCTGCTTGGTCATACGCAGCTTTTTCTGGTGATCGTAAATCTGGAAAGGTACATCAATGACCGCAATGACGATGGTCGCGCAGGCCAGCAGGAAGAAACTCCAGCCCAGCGTCCAAAGCACATGCTCCATTGCAGGGATGGCTGGCTCCTCGGCGATACTGAGCAAATCTTCCGTGCGCAGATCAAGGATCAGGATGGCAATGATCATCACCAGCGCCACTTTGGCGACGGCCTTGACGAGCTCAATCAGCGAGCGCATCGAAAACATCCGCTTGAGCCCTTTTAACGGGTCCATACGGTTCAGTTTCGGGGCAATGGCCTTGCCGCTGAACAGAATGCCGCCACTCCCGATGGGGCCCAGAATCGCTGCCACAAACAGCAGAATCATCAGGGGCATCAGGGCAATGGCAGCTTCCCAGGCAGAATCCAGCAGCAGCAGGCTCATGGCGCGGGTGTCGAAGATAGTTTCACGCTCGAGGGCGAAATTTTCCCGCATGATGTTTTCAAGGGACGCGCCCAGGCTGGCACCGAACATCAGCAAACCACCGGCACCCGCCAGCAGCACAGTCATGGTGGCCAGCTCTTTGGACCGGGCGGTCTGGCCATCCTCACGGGATTTTTCGATGCGCCGCGGGGTGGCCTCTTCGGTTTTTTCCTGACTGTTGTCGTTCTCTTCTGCCATCAGGGCACCCCCTGCAACTGGCGCATAAATTCATAGGTTTCTTCCGCATACTGTTGAAAATGCGGCAAAAAATTAGCCTGCAACACCCAGATGGAAAATAAACCGAACATCAAACCGATAGGAAAGCCCAGAGCAAAGATATTCATCTGGGGCGCGGCCCGAGTCATAACACCGAACGAAATATTGACGATCAACACCGCGGTGACCGCCGGCAAGGCCAGCAACATGGCCGACACGAAGACCCAACTGATCCTGTGGGTCAGATCCCACACGCCTGCCTGACCAAGACCTTCCAGACCGATCGGGAGGGTACGAAAACTTTCCAGAAACACTTCAAACGCTACCAGATGGCCGTTCATGGCCAGATAAAGCAGGGTCACGGAAATAGAATATAATTGGGACAACACCGGCACGTTGACGCCGTTAGCGGGGTCCACCATGGACGCGAAGCCAAGGCCCATCTGCATGGCAATCATCTGTCCGGTTACCACGAAGAGTTGAAACAGCGCCGTCAGCGCGAACCCGAGACCAACGCCGATCAGGATCTGCTGCAGCGTAATAACAACAGCGTCAGCACTCAGAGCCTCCACCCGGGGCACGTCATCCAGCAACGGCACGATCAGAATGGTAATCAGTAACGCCAGACCAAGCCGGATTCTGGCAGGCACCAGTTGCGTACCGATGAACGGAATGACCATCATAAAGCTGGCAATCCGGAACAGTGGCCAGAGGTGCTGACCTACCCACTGTCCAATCAGATCCGCGCTGATTTCGTATGGCATGAAGTATCAGCCGATCAGAAAAGGGATATTGGTGATCAGGTTGTTGGCATGGTCAAGCAGCTTGGTCAGCATCCAGGGGCCAGCAAAAATAATCACCAGGAGCGTTATCATCAGACGCGGCAAAAAGCTCAGGGTTTGCTCGTTTATCTGGGTGGCGGCCTGAAAAGTACTGACCACAAGCCCGACCACCAACCCCGGCATGATGATTACTCCAGCCAGCAGGACGATCATCCAGAGCGCTTCGCGCATGATGTCAATAACGGTTTCCGGTGTCATAACTCAGACTCCTCGGACACGTGAACGAAGCAGCATTCCCGAACCACGGCTAAATGCCGTAACTGGCGGCAAGGGTGCCGATAATAAGGGCCCAGCCGTCCACCAGAACAAACAGCATGATCTTAAAAGGCAACGAGATGATGATCGGCGACAGCATCATCATGCCCATCGCCATCAATACGCTGGCTACCACCATGTCAATAATCAGAAACGGTATAAACAGGATGAAACCGATCTGGAACGCGGTTTTCAGCTCGCTGGTCACAAAGGCCGGCATCAGTACCCAGAAGGATACATCCTCCGGGGTCTCGTATTGGGGTTCATCCGCTATCCGCATAAACAGCGCCAGGTCACTCTCTCGAGTCTGCCCCAGCATAAATCTACGAAAAGGCTGGCTGGCGAGGTCAACGGCTTCCAGCGGACCAATCTCCTCCTGCACATAGGGCTGCAACGCCACCAGATTAACCTCCTCCAGCACCGGCTTCATGATAAAAATGGTCAGGAACAGCGTCAGACCGAGGAGAATCTGGTTTGAGGGTGTGGACTGCAAACCCAGCGCCTGGCGCAGGATGGCAAACACCACGATAATGCGGGTGAATGAGGTCATCATCATCATCATGGCTGGCAGGAAGGTGAGCGCTGTCATCAATGCCAGAATCTGCAGCGTAACAGAATACTCCTCGGTACCCTCGCCTTCTCCCGGCGTCATCTGGATCGCCGGAATTCCGGGAATATCCGCCAGCACCGAGGGTGCCAGCATCAGAGCCAGCAGCCCAAGAAAAAAAACACTGCAATGGCCACTAAAACGCTTCACGAACTGCCTCCTGGAGGCTCCGAGGGCGTTTTTCCCGCCGACCAGTGCTGACCCATCAAGCCTTTCAGACGTTTGGCAAAATCTGTGTTACCGCCCTCGCCCGGCATGACCACCGGCTCGTCGAACACATGCAGGGTACGTATAGAAGAAGGAGTGATACCGACCAGAATCTGGGTGCCACCAACATCGACCAGGGCAATGCGTTCACGGGTACCCAGTGCCATAACGGAAACCACTTTCATGGCATTGCTATTCATTCCTGTCAGCCCGTTCATTCTGCGAACAAGCCAGGCACAGCCCATTATAAGAGCGATTACCGCCAGCAGCCCGAGTCCGAGTGTTGCCATCGATATCAGAGTATCCGGTGCGCTGCCTGTGCCTGTAGCAGGCTTGCCAGCACTCTGACTGCCGGCTTCCTCAGCAACAGCCAGCGTGGAAAATGCCAGCACTACCAAGCTGAAAAATGCTTGAGACAGCCGCTGCCACCGGATGGCCACGATGACAGAAAGGGTCACTTTGATAGCCGTTTGATGCGCTCACCCGGGCTCATTACATCAGTCAGCCGGATGCCGAATTTTTCGTTCACCATCACCACCTCGCCATGGGCAATCAGGGTGCCATTCACCAGAACATCCAGCGGCTCGCCGGCCAGCCTGTCGAGTTCAATTACCGACCCCTGATTCAGTTGCAGCAGGTTGCGGATGGGGATCTGGGTGTTACCGACTTCCATCGAAATGGTAACGGGAATATCGAGAATGACATCGAGGTCCGGCGCCGGGCCGTCGCCGACCATTTCCTCTATCGCCTCCTCAAACTCTTCCATAGGAGCCGCTTTAACCTGTTTCTTCTTGTCTGCGGCCGCGGGTTTTTCACCGGCTTCTTCCATGGCGGCGGCCCACTCGTCGCCGCGGTCTTCTTTACCGCTATCGCCGGACTCATCCATGGCAGCTTCCCACTCGGCAGCGAGCTTTTCGTCTTCGCTCAACTCTTGCTCATCTTTCTTGTCGTTGTCAGCCATAGCGCCTTACCTTACCTTCAGTTGTTTTTTCACGGCGGGCTTTTCGGCCCGACCAGCAATCTTGAGTGCCAACTTGCCGTCACGGGTGCCCAGAGTCGCTTTGTACACCGGGATGCCGTTGGCAGTTATGGTCAGGAGATCCGCCATTTCAACCGGAATAATGTCCCCGGCCTTGAACTTGGCCACTTCACGCAGGGAAACCCGTCTCCGGCACAGCACGGTGTTGATCGGCACGCTGACTTCTTTGATGTCTTCCTGAAGCGCACTCACCCAGCGCTCATCCACATCATCAATGTCACTCTGGACCCCCGAGTCCAGCACATCACGTATCGGTTCAATCATCGAATACGGCAGCGCCATATGGAGTTCGCCACCACCGCCATCAAGCTCGATATGGAAAGTGCTGATCACCACCACTTCGCTGGGACTGACAATGTTGGCCATGGCCGGATTGACCTCGGAGCTGAGGTATTCGAAATCCACCGCCAATACCGAATGCCAGGCTTCCTTCATATCATGGAAAACCTGATTGAGAACCATCTGAACGATACGGGTTTCGGTCGGGGTGAACTCACGCCCCTCAATTTTGGCGTGTCGGCCCTCACCCCCGAAGAAATTATCGACCAGCTTGAACACCAGCTTGGCATCGAGAATAAACAATCCGGCTCCCCTCAGGGGTCTTACTTTTACAAGATTGAGGCTGGTAGGAACGTACAGCGTGTGAATATATTCACCGAACTTCATGATCTGCACGCCGCCGGTGGAGACGTCGGCATTGCGACGCAACAGATTAAACAGGCTGATCCGGGTGTAGCGGGCAAAACGCTCGTTGATCATCTCAAGCGTGGGCATCCGGCCGCGCACGATACGATCCTGACTCGCCAGGTCATAGTCTTTTACTCCGGCAGCATCGACATCGTCATAGGTGTCGATATCGCCATCGTCTACACCGTGTAGCAGCGCATCGATTTCATCCTGCGACAATAGATCCTGCATACGTTTACCTGCCCACCAAGTCAGCCCTGAATCGGGTCGTTCACTGCAATACGAAATTCAGGAAAAGTACATTCGACACGGGCGGTTCGCCCTCTTTTTCAAGCACACTGTTAACCGACATGAGCATGGCCGCAATCAACTGGGCCCGGCCCTCAGCGGTCTGCAAACCGGTAAAACTCTGACCACCAAGCACGCTCAGGAGTTTGCTTCTCAGCAATGGCAGGTGTTTTCTGGTAGCGCCCAGTGGGGCCACGTCATGAGCCTCAAATGCCAGGTAAACCTGCACATAGCGGGTGCGATTTTCATCCTGTATGGTCGCCACCAGCGGCTTTTCAACAACGTGGTACTGATTCGGCACGAATATCTCAGCCGCTTCCACATCATTGTTTTGGGGAGCCCCCGGATCATCCTTGCTGAGAAACCAGAAGGTACCTGCAATGGAAAGTCCGATCGCCAGAACGACGACAAGCACCAGCATGATAATGAGCTTCAGCTTGCCTTTTTTCGGCGGCTCCGCAGGTACGTTGTTTTCAGCCATAAGTCGCTTCTGTCAGAATTTTGTCAGCAGTGTCGCTGATTACCTAAGTTGATGCAAAGGGCGGGCCAGCTTGATGGTAACGCCGATTCAAAACAGCAGTTTAGCCTCGACCGGAGACTTCGGCAAAGCGGTATTACAGAAAGCGGTTATTTCAGGAGCCTCTTGAACAACTCCTGAATTCGGGCAACAGCAGCGGGAGTCTGCCGGGCGGCAGCCCGACAAACCGTCAGGCATAGATATCCAGCTCGCCTTTCCAGCTCAGATCCAGCGCACCCTGTGTTTCTCTCATTTCGCCGTCATTCAACGTGTTTACCACACCCTGGCCGTTGACTTCATCAGACTGGTCACGCCCCTGATCCTGGCCGGACCGCGCTGATGAATCTGACACGTCGAAGCTTTCCAGCCCCAATCCCTGGGCACCGAGCATGTCCCTGAGCCGGTGGCTGTGCAGTTCCAGTTGATCTCTAACCGCCGAATTGGTGGTGTGGACGATGACTGTCGCCTGTTCATTCTGTACCTGCACCCGGACCTCCATCGGCCCCATATCAGGCGGTGTCAGGTGTATTTCGGCGACCGACATATTCTGGGAGGTCAGCCAGGCCAGCTTACCCATCAGCTTGTTACCCCATTCGGCATGACCAACAGGCAACTCGACACTGGTGGTGTAACCCCGTAAAGGTATCGCAGCCTCCAGGGGCTTTTGACCCGCCGCCGTCAGCGACTGCCCGGCAAGCTCCAGCGTACCCGGAAAGCGGCTGGCGATCGCCGATCCCGGATCAGCGGACTTGGCTTCTGCCGATAACTGACCGACCAGACTTTCCATCAACTTTAATGTTGACTCTGCAGACGACTTGCCCTGACCAGGCCCTGAATTACCCTTGCCACCTGGCGTACCGTCGAACATGCCGGCCATCAGGGCCGACGCAGACTGAATCTGGCCCGGCTGAACGGGCGAGCCTGAAATCGTGCCCTGGGCGGACATCAATGGTTGGTCCTCACTTGCGTTCACCAGAGCCTGCAAATCCGCAAAGGTGAAAATCCCCGCGGCATCTATGGCCCGGACCTCCAGCAAAGACGCATCAGGTGCAACAGACGAACTACCATCGGCAACATGGGTATCCCGGCTAGCATCCTGCACGGGAGGAGTGCCTTCCGCGATGGTTTCCTCCTTACTGCCGCTCTTCCTGGCAGGCTCGGTTGATGAGCCTGTCTGTGAAGATTTCACACGCTCAGGATCAACCTGACTGGCAGATTTATCAGCCTGTGCCTGATCAGCGCTGCGGTCTTCGACCCGCTGATCCTGTCGCGCTCGAGCAGTTGCCTGGGCAGCCTCACGGCGCTCCATCCGTTGCTGTTCCTGACGGGAAACAGATTCGTACTGACTGTTATCAGGAGACTCTCTATTTAAAGAGGAGGACTTTTCAGCCGTCGCTCCCTGCATTTCAGGGGGCGGGCTGATGGGTAGTACCGATCCTGGCATGGCAACCTCTTGCCGCTTTTTGGCTCAGATGTGTGTTTGATCAGAACTGAGCAAAACGGATGCCAAGGCGGTTGATGCTCAATGCTGGAGGCTTTGCTCCAACATGCGACTGATGGTCTCGAACTCTGTCGCTATGATATCCAGTAACGCGGCAGCGTCATCCAGCTGCTGTTCGTTACCTGCTTTCTCGGCTTCAAAGCACAATGCCCCCAACCTCGGAGCTCCAATATTAATAGAGCTGCCTTTAAAACTGTGGGCAGATTTTTTAAACGCGTCCGCGTCCGAATTCCGCAGAGCCGATCTGAGCGCCTCAATCCTGTCGCGGGAATCCGCAATATAGGTCCGGATCAGCACATTGAATTCGTCTTCCATTACATCCTGCAGTTCGGCCAGCGCTTCCTCGTCAAGGTGTGGCTTCTCGATCATAACCAACTCCCCTGTACTGATGATAGGGATCAACTCAATCCTGAGTCGAGGCTTCAGTAAAATCCCAATGATAAACTACTTCAATATGATTTCCCTGCTCTTTAAGCGTCATCGACCGGCTGAGTTGTTGCAGTAAAACTAGGCCACGCCCGGCATAGCGAGCCTGAGGCTCGCCGCTCTCCAGAGCTAATA
>JBBQMX010000076.1:0-7439 GCA_038329375.1 Pseudomonadales bacterium
GGACCTGACGATCAACCTGCGGGCCTGGAATGCCCTCGACCCGAAACTTCAGCAACTGGTTGAAGACGAAGTTCGCATCTACTCCCAGAAGCACTATCTCGCCATCCAGGCTCGTAACATCGAAGCCATGGAGAAGTTCAAGGACGCTGGCACCAGCGTATCTCGCCTGAGCCAGGAAGACCTGCAGGAATTCCGTCGTGCAGCGATTCCGGTCTGGTTCCGTTGGGCCAACAAGAACGAAGACGCCCGGGCTATCTTCGACATTCAGCTCGAATATATGATGAATGACACCGTTGGCTACATTAACGAAGACGACATCAAGGGCATGAAATAACAAGCCCCGCATAACCCCGGGGAGAGCGTCCGCTCTCCCCTTTTTCCATTACAACATCTGGGTACAACCAGAGGTAGTTCATCATGTCTGATCTGGAAGGCTTTGGCTTTGTAATGCCCCATTGGCTCTATTGGGGCTGGCTTGCGGTTATGCCGCTTATCATGATTGCACTGGATCGCTGGCGCAGTGCCGACCCGCAACCCGAGACAGAAACCGACGTTCCGGTTGGCGGGGAACTGCAGGAAGAGCCCTCCGCACTTGCCTACCGGCCCTCGGACGAAAACCTGTTTACCCGTGCCGTAGACTGGATGAGTGACAAAACCGGTCTGTTTATTTCGTTCTGGACCGTTAACGCGGTGTGCTTCTATTTCTTCGAAGTCATCATGCGCTACATCTTCAATATGCCGACCATCTGGGTGCATGAGGCCAGCTTCCTGCTACTGGGCATGCAGTACCTGCTTGCCGGCGGCTTTGCCCTGTTGCACGGTTCCCATGTGCGGGTGGACGTGGTCTACAACTATCTGCCCGAGCGCGGACGAGTGGGCATGGATATATTTACGTCAATGTTCTTCTTCATGTTCGCATTCGTGCTGGTACTGACCTCCTGGACCTATTTCTCCAACTCCTACTCCATGGGCGAAACCACCGTTGAAACCTGGGGTATCCAGTACTGGCCGGTCAAGGCCGTCATGTTGCTGGGCTCGGTCCTGATTCTACTGGCCGGTATTTCAAAATTGCTGAAGGATATTTCAGTCTTTATTCGTCTTGGCCGGGAGGCATCTTAATGACCATTCAAGCTGCCAACGCAAACCCTGCCCCGAAGAACCCTCTTATCGGTAAGCTGGGCACCTGGCTGATGATCCTGGCAACCGTCGGGGTTGGCTTTGTTATCTGTATCGAAATGATCAACATCCTGTTTTTCGACCCTTACAGTGATGACTATTTTCTGTTCCGATCTGCGGGCAGCCTGTCCGATGTTAAAATCGGGCCACTGACCTATCTCATGTTCGGCTCTCTCATGGTTGCCCTGATGATGGGCCTGCCGCTGGCGTTTGTAACCGGCGGCCTCGGGGTGATGTTTGTCTATCTGGTCGGCGACACCGCGATGCTCAACATCGTGCCAAGCCGTATCTTCCCGATGATGACCAACTCCGACCTGGCCGCAATTCCACTGTTCATCTTCATGGCCTCAATGCTGGAACGGGCGGGGCTGATCGAGGAAATGTTCAGTGTGGTCTACAAATGGATGGGCGGTCTCAGTGGTGGCCTGGCGGTGGCCACCATTCTGGCCTCCACCATTCTGGCTGCGATGGTCGGCGTTATCGGCGCAGCCGTGGTCACCATGGGCATCATTGCTCTGCCTGCCATGCTCAAACGAGGGTACGACCAACAGATCGCGCTCGGCTCCATCATGGCCGGTGGCACCCTGGGCATCCTGATTCCGCCCTCGATCCTGGCCATTCTCTATGCCGTGGTCGCTCAGCAATCCGTGGGCGAACTCTACCTGGGCTCGGTCCTGCCGGGCCTGATGCTGTCGACGACCTACATTGCTTATGTACTGATCCGCAGCTGGCTCAACCCTAAGCTTGGACCACCGGTACCGGTGGAAGAGCGGGTTTCCACTATTGAGAAACTGCGCTTGCTGCGCAGCCTGATAGCGCCGCTGATCCTGGTATTCCTGGTGCTGGGCCTGTTGTTCGGCGGCGTTGCAACACCAGTGGAAGCGGCGGGTATCGGCTCATTCGGCGCTATGCTGGTGGCCTGGAAACACGGTGCACTTTCCATTGCTGCGCTGCGGGATGCTTCTATCACCACTACCAAAGCCTCTGCCATGGTGTTGTGGATCATGTTTGGCGCCTCGGTGTTTGTAGGCTTCTACATCCTGCAAGGTGGCCAGGTGTTCATTACCGAGACCATTCTGGGCATTGGACTGTCCCCCTACGCCGTGTTGTTCCTGCTGATGTTGCTACTGGTCGTTCTGGGCATGTTCCTTGACTGGGTGGGCATACTCTTGCTGGCCGTGCCGATCTTTATTCCGATTGTTGAGGCACTGCCTTTCGACGGTCTGTTCGGCTTACCCGGCATTGACAGTTCCGACGTAGTGCTCTGGTTCGGGGTGTTGTATCTGGTGAATATGCAGATGTCGTTCCTCAGTCCGCCTTTCGGGTATGCGCTGTTCTATATCCGCGGGGTGTGCCCACCGGAAATCTCGATGGCGACCATCTTCCGGTCGGCACTGGTTTTCCTGGGGCTGCAGGCATTTGGTCTGTTCCTGTGTATCGTTTTCCCGGCCATCGTCACCTATCTGCCCAGCCTGGTGTATGGCTGACGGCTTGTAGCGTCCGGTGCGTGCTCCCCATGGCGGACCGGACGCGATTTTCACGACCTGTGAGAAACAGATGAACTCTCGAATCACGATCAACGGATTGAAGATTGCTCGACCGCTCTACGAGTTGGTGGCCCAGGAGGCGGCTCCGGGAACAGGTATTGAGCCGGATGAATTTTGGGCCGCATTTGAGGCGCTGGTGAAGGATTTGGCTCCCAAAAACCGCGCCCTGCTGGAAAAGCGTGACTACCTTCAAGCCCAACTGGACCAATGGCATGACGCCCATAAAGGCAAAGCTATTGCCATTGACCAATATAAAAGCTTTCTCCGGGATATCGGCTACCTGGTACCCGAGGGTAAAACCTTCGACATTTCGACCAGCGGCGTCGATGATGAAATTGCCCGTATCGCCGGTCCACAGTTGGTGGTGCCGGTCAGCAACGCCAGATTCGCCCTGAACGCGGCCAACGCCCGTTGGGGCAGCCTGTACGATGCGCTCTACGGTAGCGATGTAATCCCCGAGACCGATGGAGCCACACAAACCCTGGACTATAACCCTGCCCGGGGTGAAAAGGTTATTCGCTGGGCTGCCGACTTCCTCGACCAGGCAACACCGCTTTTATCGGGCTTGCACCGCGATGTGGTGGAGTATCGGTTAGAGCCGGTCAATGGGGCTGTCGTGCTTGAGGTGACTTTGTCCAATGGCGATACCTCTATCCTCAAGCACCCGGAACAATTCGTTGGCTTTCGGCCCGAACCTCATGAGCTCACTGTCCTGCTGCGCAATCACGGGCTGCATATGGAGCTGGTGATTAATCGCGAACATAGAATAGGCGCAATGACCGCGTCCGGGGTCCGGGACGTCATACTCGAGTCAGCCCTCAGCACTATCATGGACTGTGAAGATTCTGTGGCGGCAGTCGATGCCGAGGACAAAACCAGCGTCTATCGGCATTGGCTGGATTTGATGAAAGGCACCCTGAGCCACACCTTCGTCAAGCACGGACGGGAAGTGATCCGGCGGCTCAATGAGGACCGCCAGTATGAAACCCCCACCGGCAGCGCTCTGACCCTGCCCGGGCGAAGCCTGCTGTTGCTGCGGAACGTCGGCCATCTGATGACCACCGACGCAGTGCTCGACCGCAATGACCAACCGGTTCCCGAAGGCCTGCTGGATGCCATGGTTACCGTGCTCTGTGCCCTGCATGACGTGCACGGCCAGGGCACATGCCGTAACAGTCGTGCTGGCAGCATCTATATTGTTAAACCCAAGATACACGGTCCGGAAGAAGCTGCCTTTACCAACGAGTTATTCGTCCGGGTGGAAAAAGCCCTTGGCCTCGCCCCCAACACCGTAAAAGTGGGTGTTATGGACGAGGAGCGACGGACCTCCGTCAATCTCAAAGAATGCATTCGTGCGGTGCGGACGCGACTGGCATTCATTAATACCGGCTTCCTTGACCGGACCGGTGATGAGATCCACACCTGCATGGCTGGCGGACCGGTTATGCCCAAGGACGATATAAAAGCGCAACCGTGGATTAAGGCCTACGAAAACCAGAATGTCGATATCGGCCTGGAGTGCGGGCTGAGCGGAGTGGCCCAGATCGGCAAAGGCATGTGGCCGATGCCGGACGAGATGCGTAACATGATGGAAGCCAAGCGAGCTCATCCGGAAGCCGGTGCAAACTGCGCCTGGGTGCCATCGCCAACCGCTGCAACCTTGCACGCAATTCACTATCATCAGGTGGATGTCCGCGCACGCCAGCGAGCGCTGAGCAATCGTCCGCGAGCCAGTCTCGATGATCTGCTGGCGCCGCCGTTACTGGGCCCGGTTCGCCTGACACCGGAACGTATTCAGGCAGAAATCGACAACGCCGTGCAGGGTATCCTCGGTTATGTGGTGCGCTGGGTTGATCAGGGTATTGGTTGCTCCAAAGTCCCGGACATCAACCATGTCGGCCTGATGGAAGATCGCGCGACGTTGCGAATCTCAAGTCAGTTACTGGCAAACTGGCTCTGCCACGGCATATGTACCGACGACCAGGTACTCGATACCCTGGAATTCATGGCGGTGGTCGTCGACAGCCAGAACGCGACGGACCCGGCCTATCGCAAAATGGCCCGCGAGTTCGACAAAAGCCTGGCCTTCAAAGCCGCTCATGATCTGATTTTCAAGGGCTGCGAGCAGCCCAACGGTTACACTGAACCGGTGCTTCACGACTATCGTCGGCAAGCCAAGGCGCTGGCTTGCGCGCAAGAAAACCAGGGCCACTAATGGCCATCTCAACCGCTTAGAGGAGCATTGATAATGATGACACTGAAAAGACTGGACCAGGAAGACGCCCGCCTGCTGATCGAAGGCGCCGCCGCCAAGGCCCGCGAAATCGGCATCCCGATGTGCATCGCCATCACAGACGAGTCCGGTAACCTGATCGCTTTTGAACGCATGGATGGCGGCAAAATCACCAGTATAACCGTCGCCCAGGACAAGGCTTACACCGCTGCTGCTGCCCGCAAGGCCACCCACGAATACAACGCCGCCTGCGTACCCGGCAACCTGGTATTCGGCATTCATACCTCTCAGGGCGGACGCTTATGCGTAGTCGGTGGCGGTCTGCCCGTCGTCGTTGATGGTGAGGTGGTCGGCGGTATTGGTCTCAGCTCCGGCACACCGCAACAGGATATGGATTGTGCCCAGGCCGGCATTGATTGCCTCAATCTTGATCGTGCATAGGGCGTTCCGATAGACCGGACTTCCCCGTAAACAGGACTGCCCCGCAGAGGGCCGGAGTCACGTTATGAACACTGACAGCAAACCGTTAAACACTGCCGTTAGCAAGCCTGGCAAAGCTGAGCTGGCGGAGATGTTCCGGGAATTCATTGATCCGCAATTCGTCATTACCGATGAAGAGACGCTCAAGCCCTACGAGTGTGACGGCCTGTCAATGTACTGCGTTATGCCTTTGCTGGTAGTGCTGCCGGAGACTGTCGACCAGGTGCAACAGGTGATGCGCCTGTGCCATCGCTACCGGATTCCGGTGGTCGCCCGTGGCGCAGGCACCGGTCTGAGTGCGGGTGCCATGCCCGATGCCGGTGGCGTGGTACTGTCGCTGGCCAAGTTCAACCGCATCCTGGATATTGATCCGGTGGCGCGCTCGGCACGCCTGCAATCCGGCGTGCGTAATCTGGCTATCAGCGAGGCTGCCACTGATTATGGCCTTTACTACGGCCCGGACCCGTCCTCCCAGATCGCCTGCACCATCGGCGGCAATGTGGGTGAAAACTCCGGCGGTGTGCATTGCCTCAAATACGGCCTAACCACCCACAATATTCTCAGCGTCGAGATGGTCACTGTGGACGGTGAACGAGTCGTGATCGGCAGCGATGGCCTGGACAGCTGTGGCATGGACCTGCTGGCGCTGATTACCGGGTCTGAGGGCTTGCTGGGTGTGATCACCGAAGTGCAGGTCAAACTGCTGCCGACCCCGGAAATTGCACGGGTCATCATGGCCGGATTCGGCACCGTTGATGATGCTGGCGATGCCGTTGGCGGCATCATTGCCCAGGGCATCATCCCGGCCGGGCTGGAAATGATGGACACCCATGCAATCAAAGCGGTGGAGGCATTTACCGGCGCGGGTTATCCGGTGGAGGCAGCCGCCCTGCTGCTGTGCGAGGTAGATGGCACCGAGGAAGAAGTACAGGAACACATCGAAAAGGCCGAAGCCCTGTTCCGGGATTTTGGTGCTACCTCTATCCGTACATCAAAAGATGATGCCGAGCGGGCCCTGCTGTGGAAAGGCCGCAAGAGTGCCTTCCCTGCCATGGGCCGGATTTCTCCGGACTACTACTGCATGGACGGCACTATCCCCAGGGCTCATCTGGCGCGAGTACTGAACGACATGCAGGACATGTCCAAAAAGTTTGGCCTGCGAGTCGCCAACGTATTCCACGCCGGCGACGGCAACCTGCATCCACTGATCCTGTTTAATGCCAATCAGGAGGGTGAACTGGAGCGGGCCGAGGCCTTCGGCAGCGATATCCTCAAGCTCTGTGTTGAGGTGGGCGGCTGCATCACCGGCGAACACGGCGTGGGCGTAGAGAAAATCCGCCAGATGCCCATGCAGTTTACAGATCCCGAAATTGAACAGCTCAATGCCGTCAAAAGCGCCTTCGATCCCCAGGGTACCTTGAACCCGGGCAAAGGTGTGCCCACCCTGCGCAATTGTCAGGAGTATCGAGCTATCAACGCCAAACCACAGGCCCCGGAGGTGCAGCATGCCTGACATTACCGAGCACCTTCAGCAACAGATCAACGATGCCCGTAACGAGGGCCGCAAACTGGCCATCGTTGGGGGTGGTAGCAAACGGTTTATGGGCCGCGAGATCAGCGCCGAGCAACTGGATGTGGGCGGCCATAGTGGCATCGTCAACTACCAGCCGGTGGAACTGGTTTTAACCGTTCGCGCCGGTACGCCGCTGAGTGAAATCGAAGCAGCCCTGGTCGAGAAAAACCAGATGCTGTCGTTCGAGCCGCCTTACTTTGGCGACAGCTCCACCATCGGTGGCACCCTGGCCTGCAACCAGTCCGGCCCGGGCCGGCCGTGGTGGAACTCGGTGCGGGACCAGGTGCTGGGCGTCAACCTGATCAACGGTAAGGGCGAGAAGCTGCGTTTTGGCGGTCAGGTCATGAAAAACGTAGCAGGCTACGACGTCTCCCGGACCCAGGCAGGCGCCATGGGCACGCTCGGCGTGTTGACAGAAATCAGCCTCAAG
>JBBQMX010000077.1:0-7437 GCA_038329375.1 Pseudomonadales bacterium
GCTGTTGAGCGTTTTAAAAACCTTTTTAACCGGATGTCAGCAGACGATCTGGGGGCTATAAGCGAGGTATATCATTCGAATGTTACGTTCACCGACCCTTTTGTCACGGTGCAGGGGCTCGAGCCGTTGAAAGCATATTTCGACGGCGCTTATAAAAACGTGATCGAATGTCGTTTTGAGTTTTCCGAAGATATCGGGGTAGGAGACGATGTCTGTCTGCCCTGGGTAATGAAGCTTCGGCATAAACGTATCCGTCGGGGAAAGTTAATTGCTGTAGATGGCATAACTCATCTGCGTGTCGAAGATGGTCTTGTTAAGACCCATCGGGACTATTTCGACGCCGGCCAACTACTCTATGAAAACCTGCCTGTCCTGGGCAGCGCGGTGCGCTGGATAAGGAAACACGCAACATGAGCAATATGATGTCGAAGCCCGTCACAATCTGGTTGACCGGTGCAACATCGGGAATAGGCTATGCCCTGGCCGAGGGTTTGATCAAAGGCGGCCACCACCTGATAGCCACCGGGCGCCGTGAGGAGCCCCTTCAGGAATTGGCAAAGCTCGCTCCGGACCGTTTCACTGCCGCAATTGGAGACACCACGAACAAAGAAAGTCTTTCGAATATCCGGACAATTCTAGAGCAGCATCAGCCCGTCCAGATGGCAATTCTCAATGCGGGTACGTGTGAATATCTGGATATTGCTGAGTACAACAGTGAGATTATCGAGAAGAACATCGTCACCAACGTGATCGGCACTTCAAGGAGCGTTGAGGCGGTTCTACCGTCCCTGAGGGCCGCTCGGAGCAAAGGCTTGCCGGCGCGGTTAGTCATCGTCAGCTCATCAGCCTGGTGGTTCCCGTTTGGTCGTGCAGAAGGCTACGGGGCCTCCAAAGCAGCCCTGACCTATTTTGCCCACTCCTTGCGGGCAGACTTGGCGGCAGAAGGCATCGGGGTGACCGTGGTTTCCCCGGGTTTCGTCAAGACCCCGTTGACGGACCAGAACGATTTTGACATGCCGTTCCTGATTACCGCAGAAGATGCGACCAGCCGGATACTCAAGGGCCTCAGCAAAGGTGAATCTGAGATTCAGTTTCCGAAGCGGTTTACCCTGACGCTCAAACTGCTCAGCGCGCTGCCCCAAGGCCTGATTGACCGCATGGCTGCCGCGATGTCCCGTAAAAACAATGAACAGCAGGAAGATCGTAAATGACCGAACCCCGCCAGCGCATTGCCGTAGTGGGGGCTGGTGTAGCCGGACTCACTTCGGCCTGGCTGTTGTCCCAAAAGTACGATATTGAAATCTTTGAAGCTGGCAATTATGCCGGAGGTCACACCAATACCCGCCCGGTGGAAGTCGGCGGGCGAACATGGCCGGTTAATACGGGTTTTATCGTTTACAACGACTGGACCTATCCGAACTTCATTAAACTGATGGACCGGTTAGGCGTAGCATCTGAAGTCAGTAACATGAGCTTCAGCGTCGATTGCCCAAGCACCGGCCTGGAATATAACGGCACCAATTTGAATACCCTGTTCGCCCAGCGCCGTAACCTGCTTAATCTGCCCTTCCTGAAAATGATTCGGGAGATTCTGCGGTTTAACAAGGAGTCTAAAGAGGACCTGGCCTCCGGCGCTATCAACGATTCTGAAACCCTGGGTGATTACCTGAATCGGAACGGCTACTCCCGGTTCTTCCGTAATTACTACATTGTGCCGATGGGTGCGGCTATCTGGTCAGCGCCAGAGCTGGTGCTGGAGCAGTTCCCTATTCGATTCTTCCTGCAATTTTTTAACAATCACGGCATGTTGTCCGTGGATGTCCGTCCCACCTGGCGGGTTATCTCAGGCGGCTCGGCAACCTATGTCCGAAAAATGATGGAGACTCTGGGGCCCCATACACATCTCAATAGTCCGGTCACTGGCGTTCAACGTTTTGAAGATCATGTCCTGGTAACCGTTAATGAAGAGGCCCGGCGTTTTGATCAGGTGATCTTTGCCTGTCACAGCGACCAGGCTCTCTCTATGCTCAGCGATACCAGCGACGTTGAGCGGGAAATTCTGGGAGCAATACCTTTTCAGGACAACGAAGTCGTCCTGCATACAGACGCGTCTGTGTTGCCAACCGAGAAGCGCGCCTGGGCGGCCTGGAACTACTTTATCCCCGGCCATAGTACGGAACCCGTCTCTGTCACCTACAACATGAATATTCTCCAGAACTTTCATGATGCGCCGGAAACATTCTGCGTCACCCTGAACCGTAGCCGTGACATCGACCCGGCCAAAATCATCGAACAGTATCGCTACGCCCATCCGGTCTTCAGCCTGGAAGCGGTCGCCGCGCAGAACCGCTATGACGAAATCGGTGGCAGGAATCGTAGTCATTTCTGCGGGGCTTACTGGTTCAACGGCTTTCATGAGGATGGAGTACGCAGTGCATTGCGGGTCACCGAAGCGCTCGGAGTCGAGCTTTAATCATGATCACCATCGAGCAGAAACCGCTAGCGAGCCAGTGGCTGGAAGGGACCGTTCGGCACCGCCGGCGTACGCCGGTAGCCCACCAATTTGAATATCACACCGGCATGCTGGCGTTGAACCTCGACGAATGGTCCACAGTGACGGATTTGAGCCGTTGGTTTTCGCTGGAGCGTTTCAACTGGCTGTCCCTGTACCGCAAGGATTATTTTGCACCGGAGCAACACGATCTCAAGCAAGCAGTCTCTGAACAGGTTGAAGCAGCGACTGGCTGGCATCCCGACGGTGCAATTGAGCTAATCACTCACCCGCGCTATTTCGGTTACGTGTTCAATCCGGTCAGTTTCTATTTCTGTTATGACGCCGGAGCGGACTCTGCCGGGGGCGCTGTGCCAAGAGTTATAGCGGCACAGATTACCAACACACCCTGGCATGAACGTCATGTTTACTGCCTCGAACGTGGGGAGCCCAGGGAATCCGGAGGTGGCTGGAACACTCAGGCGTTCAGCTTCCGCAAGCGTTTTCACGTGTCGCCCTACAATCCTATGGACCAGGATTACCACTGGCTTTTCAGCTTCCGGAGCCGCGAACTACGCATTCACATGAATGTGCACAAGGAGGGCGAAAAAATATTTGATGCAACCCTGGCAGTCCAGAGAATGCCTCTCACTCGTAAAACGTTGCATAAGAGCCTGCGGAAATTTCCTCTGGAATCATTCAAGGTAGTCACAGGCATTTATTGGCATGCACTGAAGCTCAAGTTTAAAGGGGTTCGGTTCGAGACCCACCCGGATAAACTCGACCCGGCTGACCCAAGTTATTGCCTGGGTGCCACTGACCAGGGTGAAGCCGTGGATCAGCCAAATAGCGACCCGACAATTAAAGCAAAGGTAAGCTCATGGAGAACATGAATTCATCACTCGAGACCACTGACAGTAAGATGCAGGGTTCACTCACTAACCGAGTGGCCCGCAAGTTAGTCTGCAGCCAGCTGAAAGAACTGAGAGATGGAATTCTGACCATTCGGGAATCGGGCTGCGATGATCAGGTGTTCGGTGACGGTAATACCGACTACCCGACAGCAGAGTTGGCCGTTCACGACAGCAGCACCTGGCGTGATCTGCTCAGCGGCGGCAGTATCGGCGCAGCAGAATCCTATGTGGCGGGCGACTGGAGCTCTCCGGACCTGGTCGCGCTACTGCGTTTTTTCTCCCGCAATCTGGATCGCATGAACGCTTTTGAGGACAAGTACAGCTGGGTAACCAAACCTGCGCTCAAGGGTTTGCACTGGCTGAACCGGAACACGCCAACGGGGTCGCGCAAGAACATCGAAGCCCATTATGACCTGGGTAACGATCTGTTCGAAACCTTCCTCGACCCAACCATGATGTACTCTTCAGCCATCTACCCGAATGCGACATCATCCCTTGAGGAAGCGGCCGTTTACAAGCTCGATGCCATCTGCCAAAAACTCGATCTTCAACCCGGTGACCGGGTGATTGAAATTGGCACAGGCTGGGGTGGCTTTGCCATTCACGCAGCGAAACATTATGGCTGCCATGTCAGCACAACCACGATTTCCCGGGAGCAACTTGAACTGGCAAAAGTTCGGGTAGAACAGGAAGGTCTGTCAGACCGCATCACTCTGTTGTTTGATGACTATCGGGATCTGTCCGGCCAGTTCGACAAGCTGGTGTCCATTGAGATGATTGAGGCAGTTGGCCCGCAATTCCTGGACAGTTATGTTGGCCAGATTAACGCCCTGCTCAAGCCCGATGGTCTGGCTCTGATTCAGGCCATTAATATGCCAGAGCAGCGCTACCGGCGCGCGCTCAAGAACGTGGATTTCATCCAGCGTTTTATCTTCCCGGGCAGCTTTATTCCGTCATTCGGCACTATTCTCGACTCCGTCCGAACCCAAAGCAACCTGGTGCTGACCCACTCGGAAGACATCGGTTTTCACTACGCTCGCACACTGAGTGACTGGCGTGACCGCTTTATGGCTAATGAAGACCGTATCAGTGGGCTTGGTTACGACCGCGCATTCCGCCGGCTTTGGCATTTCTACTTTGGCTATTGCGAGGCGGGTTTCAGAGAACGCGCGATCGGGGTGTCACAGATTTTGCTGGCCAAGCCTGGAAACAAACGAGCGAATTTGCTGAGTTTATGATTACCTCCAGCACCGCCCGAAACGTGGTCAACTTCGTACTGTTTCAGACAGGCTGGTTCTTGTGTGTGTTGTTCCCTGGCCTGTTAACTGCCGCTGTCGCGTTGGGTCTGGTCGCCCTCCACCTTATTCTGGTCAGCCAGCACGCTGCCAGGGAATGGCAGCTTATCCTTTTGGGCACGGTGCTCGGCACCTTATTGGACGGTCTGTGGTTCCGTACTGGCATCATGACGGACCCATCGGGTGCAGCATTAATATGGACGCCAATCTGGCTGGTCGGAGTATGGGCGATGTTTATGACCACCCTTGCCCACTCGTTGTCATGGATGGGCCAACGGGTCTGGTTTCCGTTTGTGTTTGCGCCGATAGCGGGGCCATTTGCCTACTGGAGCGCCAGTAAACTTGGGGCTGTAACTCTGCCAGACTTGCCAATTTCACTGATAGCGCTGGGCGTTGGGTGGCTGGTTATCTTTCCCCTGCTCTTGCACATTCGCCAACGCTTTTATCCGGAGCTCGCCTCATGACAGCCAAAACGACTCATCAAACAGCGTTGATTACCGCCATTGCCCTTCTGGCAACCCTGTCCTCATTGGCTGCCGCTCAGTCCAACGACACCAGCCTTTGGGAATTCACAGGCAAAGCTTTTGATATCAATAACGACGATGTTTTGCTCTACAAAGAACGGCATCAGGTGGAAGGCCAGTGTGTCAGCAACACGTGGCAACCCATGTCTCATCAGGTGGAATACTTCAAGCCAGGCGAGGATTCAGCGTTTGCCTCCAAAACACTGAGCTACAGTGAATCGCTCCTGCGGCCAAGCTTTGATTTTCGCCAGCCGGGATTTGACGAACGCATGGTCGTCGCAAATCGCGAGGACCGCCAGCTCGAGATTACCTGGAATACCAACAAAGGCGAGAAGAAAACCTTTACAGCAACGGTTGACCAGAATGTCGTTGCAGATGCCGGCTTCGATAACTTTGTGCGCCGAAACTGGCCGAAAATTCAGAACGACCAGGCGGTGGATTTCCGCTTTCTGGCTACCACTCGGGGTGAACACTATGCATTCGTCCTCGAGCAAACGTCCGATTCCAGGGTCAACGCCGACGTGGTGATGGAAATACGCCCCAGCGGATTTGTTACCCGCTTCCTGGTAGACCCGATCATTCTCGGATACACCTCGGAAGGGGCACTGACTGACTACGTCGGACTCACCAACGTTCGCGAAAATGAGGATCAACACTACACGGCCCACATA
Organism: Pseudomonadales bacterium; assembly: GCA_038329375.1. GTDB lineage: Bacteria > Pseudomonadota > Gammaproteobacteria > Pseudomonadales > Oleiphilaceae > Marinobacter. The sequence continues at coordinate 5,896 of JBBQMX010000077.1, forward strand.
CGTTACCAGAACGAAACTGACGTTAATTGCAGCCTGACGCCCTGAAGATTCTTCTTCCTCAATCACGTCGAAATCGGGCGCTGAGATCTGTGATAAACTTCTGAGTTTACACTCGGCAACAGATTGAGTTTGCGCCCATGAAGTTTGTTTCTTTTAACGTCAACAGCATCCGGGTTCGCCTGCATCAGCTTGAAGCCGTCATTTCGGCCTGCAATCCTGACTTTATCGGTCTGCAGGAGACCAAAGTCACCGATGGAGACTTCCCAGTCGACGCCATAAGAGCGTTAGGCTATCACGTGTATTTTCACGGTCAGAAGACTCACTATGGGGTTGCGTTGTTATCCCGCCACGAACCCGACCTGGTGGTGAAAGGCTTCCCCGGTGATGTCGACGATGCTCAGAGACGACTGATTACCGGCCATTTCACTGTAAGCGGTGAAGAGCTCACGGTGGTAAATGGCTATTTTCCTCAAGGCGAAAGTCGCGACCATCCTGTCAAGTTCCCTGCCAAGCAAAAATTCTACGCCGACCTGATGGCTCAGATCGACCGGCTCAAAGAGCAAAGCCCGAACCTGATAATAATGGGCGACATGAATATATCCCCGACTAACATGGATATCGGCATTGGCGCAGACAACGCCAAGCGATGGCTGAAAACCGGAAAATGCAGCTTTCTACCCGAGGAGCGGGAATGGCTGTCCCGGGTCGAGCAACGGGGACTGACCGACGTATTCCGCCACCTGCACCCCAACGAAGCCAATACCTTCAGCTGGTTTGACTACCGTAGTAAAGGCTTTGAGCGGGATCCCAGACGCGGGTTGAGGATTGATCTGATCATGGCCAGTGATTCTTTACTGCCAAAGGCGAAGGCTGCCGGAGTCTCCTATGATATCCGTGCAATGGACCGGCCATCGGATCATTGTCCGGTTTGGGCCGAGTTCGAACTTTGATGTCACCGTTTCGCAGGATGCGCAAATGAAAGTCAAAACCCGGGACAGAATTCTGAATACCGCTCTGGCGCTCTTCAACTCATTGGGAGAGCCCAATGTCACTACATTGCTGATCTCGGACGAGCTTGATATCAGCCCGGGCAATCTTTACTACCACTTCAAAAGCAAAGGCGACATTGTCTCGAGGCTTTTTGAAGCCTACGAGCAGGAACTGCTCGACCTTCTCAATGTTCCGGAAGACGTCGTTATTGACCTCGATCAGCTCGGCATTTTCCTGCATCTGTTGTTCGAAGCGGTCGCTCGTTATCGCTTTTTATATCAGGATCTGGTCAACGTACTGTCGCGGTATGACAGCTTACAAAGTCATTTCCGGAAGCTGCTGAAGAAAAAGGAACTGGCATTTCTGACGCTTTGCAATAGCTTGAAGAACCAGAAAATAATGGAAATATCTCAATCAGAACTTGATTCTCTTTGCCAGCAGTTAAACTTAACTCTATGTTATTGGGTTAGTTTCGACAGCCTTTATCATATGAATGATCGTGATGCTGTAAACCCTGGGCGAGGTGTATACCAGATGATGAACCTGCTGGCG
>JBBQMX010000078.1:0-7430 GCA_038329375.1 Pseudomonadales bacterium
TTGAATGAACCGTATACTGCTGACCCTCAGCATCACATTTGGCATCATTTTCACCCTCGGGGTCTGGATACCTCTCAAGGCGATGGTGGCTCAGGAACTCCTGACGCTGGCCTGGGCCGAAAGCCAGGCTCGTCACATCGACAAGAAACCCTGGCCCTGGGCGGATACCTGGCCGGTGGCGAGATTGCAGTTTGAAGAGTTGGCCCAACCGTTGATCGTGCTGGCTGGCGCCCACGGTGAAAGCCTCGCCTTTGGTCCCGGCCATGTGACAGGCTCTGCCGAACCCGGAATGGGTGGCCCGGTGGTGATTGCCGGCCACCGGGATACCCATTTTCAGAACCTGCAAGATGTGAAAGTGGATAGCACGATCCGGTTGCAGAGCCGTTCAGGCGACTGGACCTACTACCGTGTGACCCGGGTAAGAATTGTCGATAGCCGTCAGGAAGCCCTGAATATCGCCGAGATGCCGGAGAACAGCTTGTTGCTGGTAACCTGCTATCCTTTTGACAGTATCGACAATCAGGGTCCGCTCAGGTACCTGGTGGAAGCCCGGAAGGTGGAACCATCGCTGGCTCTGGCCAAACACGGGCCGACTCAGCCGGAACTTGCCGATAACGGATTTTAGCGAACACGCCTGCGCCAAATTTTCAGGTCAAGCAGGGCAATATCCTCAGGGTATTGCCCGCCTCTGAACAACGGTCCCCGCCATCGAATCTCTTGAAGCGCCCCGCAAAACAGGGCAGTCTCCATTGTCTCGTCTTCCGCACGTCTTGATCTGCAGGCGTGCTCACACCTGCACGGAGAAACAAGTAATGAATATTATTCTGTTCCTGATTATCGGTGGTGTTGCCGGTTGGCTCGCTGGTCTGATTATGAAGGGTCGCGGTTTCGGGGTGCTGGCTAATATCGGCATCGGTATTGTCGGCTCCATTATTGGTGGTTTCGTATTCCGGTTGCTCGGTCTGGCGGCTCAGGGTGCTGTTGGTGAATTGGTCACGGCCACGGCGGGGGCGATCTTGCTGCTCGCCATTGTCAGTGCTATCAAGAAGGCTTAAACCATGATTATTCCCGTAACGGCGGTCTATGCCAGTATTACCGGCTTTTTGATGTTATTCCTGGCTTATCGGGTGTCTACCTTCCGGCTCAAGTACAAGAAAGGTATGGGCTTTACGGAAGACCGGGATTTCGAATCTGCCGTTCGTTCCCACGGCAACCTGACCGAGTACGCCCCGGTCACCCTGATCCTGCTGGCGGTCGGCGAGCTCAATGGAGTCACTACCCAGTGGGTTTATTTGGTGGGCTTGGGGTTTATTGCCGGACGTCTGCTTCATGCCTGGGGCATGCACAAAGGCCGCGGCGGGACACACCCGGCGCGGCTGGTGGGCATTCTGCTGAACTGGCTGGCGATTCTGGTGATGGCGGTTCTGGTACTGATCAATGCCCTGTAGGGCGACTGAAGTCGCTCTTTGTTACAGGGCGGTGCCTCCGGTCATCAGAGGCACCGCTTGATCACACCCTATTGCGCTTTCGCCATGTGCCCGGTGTGGTATTCCAGCTCCAGGCGACGGTTGGCGGCGTGGTCTTCCGGTTTGGTCAGAGGTTTGCTGCTGCCCCACCCGGTGCTGCGAATCTGGGCATCGTTTACGCCCTCAGCTTTTAACAGCTTGGCGGCAGAGCTGGCCCGCAACTTGGCCAGAAAGGTATTGTAATCGTCAGCGCCAAACTGGTCGGTATGAGCATGTATATGTACCGTCACTTCTGGGTTGGCGCGCAGGTAGGCGGCGTGTTCGCGCAGAATATCCTGGTCCTCGTCATTCAGGTTATGCTTGTCAAAACTGTAGTGAAACCGGCTCCGGTGCGGACGGTGTGGTAAGTCGTCCCCTGTATTCACCGGCATAACGATGCCGGCTTCCAGCGCGGCGGATTGTGCGATCAATTCCGGATCATCCAGTACGAGTACGGTCATGTCGGTGTCCTTTTTCGATGTTTTCAGACTGTCTTGTTGTTTGGCTGAACTATTGTCACTAACTGCCTCAGCCACAATTGGCGATTGGTCGATAGTTGCCTTTTCAACGGGTTTTGACGGCGTGGATTTGGTGCCGGACGTTGCCATTGGCGGACTGGCGTCTTGCGGCTGTTCTGAGGTGCTGGAACAGCCAGCAAGCGTGGCCAGCAGCGCACCGCCGCATACTGTAAGCCAGTACGGCTGCAGCGATTGAATGCGATTTCTGTGACGGGAATGTGACATCTCGAAATTCTCCTGATCTGCGTGTTGATGTGTCAGGATCTATTTGAACGCGAAAATAAGGCCATGCTGTGGTAAAAAGCAGATAAGATCCGACCAATTATGATGAATTGTGGCCACCCATGCTGATCGTCCCCGTCGAGAACACCATAAACTGGCAGCGCCCTCCCTGGGTCACCCTGGGGTTAATGCTGACTTGCCTGTTGGTGTTCATTTTCTATCAGGGCTCAGACCCGCGCCTGATGACGGCGGCTCTTGAGCGCTATCTGGCTTCTGACCTGATTGAACTGGAGGCGCCGGTTTATGAGCATTATCTTCAGCGCGAGATCAACCTGGAGGGCGAATCCGGTCGCCTGAGGGAACTGCAGGCGTTCCAGCAATCAATTGCAGAAGAAAACCACCTCTGGATGGCTGTCAGCCTGCTGTCGGACCGTGAGTTTTACAGTTACATGCAAGCCAACCAGTCGCTGATCTGGGCTTCCCGGGAACAACAGCTCTGGCAGGCCCAGCGGCCGCCAATCCAGGAACAGCTGATTGAGCAGCTCAGTGCCAACCGGGTGGGTCTGATCCCTGACGAGCTCAGCGTTTCCAGTCTGATTACCTATCAGTTTCTGCATGGTGGTTGGGGGCATTTGCTGGGCAATCTGGTGTTCCTGTTCCTGCTGGGTTTTACCGTTGAAAAAGCCCTGGGCCCGGGCCGGTACTTGTTGGCTTACCTATTTTGCGGTGCCTTGTCGGGGTTGGTATACACCGCTTTCTCGGTAGGCAGTAAAATGCCGCTGGTCGGTGCTTCTGGTTCGATTTCCGGCCTCATGGGCATGTACGTAGCTATTTATGGGCTCCGGAGAATACGGTTTTTCTATTTTTTAGGCGTTTACTTTAATTACTTCCGGGCGCCTGCTCTGGCCTTATTGCCGGTGTGGCTGGGCAAGGAAATTTACGATTACTGGTATGCCGGTGCTACCGGTATTGCCTATATGGCTCACGCCGGCGGGCTGCTGGCGGGAGCCGGCCTGGTGCTGATCCTGGGGAAGAGCTGGTTTCAGGTAAAAGAGACTTTTTTTGAACCCGAAGAAGACGAGCAGGACGAGCGCTTTACCACCAGCTATGCCCAGGCCATGGGCAGCCTGGGGCGGATGGAGTTCGCGCTGGCGGAACGTCAGTTTGAGGCGCTTCGGCGGAGTTATCCGGACCGGCCGATACTTCTTGAACACCTGTATCAGCTCGCCAAACTCCGGCCGGACCTGCCCGCTTACCGGGGCCGGGCGCTCGAACTGATGTCTTTGACACTGAGCAGCAGACAGCCAGAGCGGATGGTGGAAATCTGGCAGGAATACCTGTCAAAAGGCGAGGCTGGCGAACCCCTGTCTGCGGAGGACCACAACCGGGTGTTGTTTGCCTGTTTGCGAAATGACGATCTGAAAACCGCAGAAAAAGCGTTTGAACGACTAACGGGGAGCGGAGATGGCACACTCGTCAGCGAGGCCTGCCGGTTACTCGCAGACGAATTTGAGAAGCGTCAGATGTCCCCAAAGGCCCGCCATTACCGACATTTGCTTCAGGCTACGTGATCGGAGACAAAGCTGGCCTTGGGGCCTTTCAGGGGTTCCCGGTTTTCAGCCTGGGCGAGGTAGATTTCCATGTGTGCTTGCAGCGGATGCTGGGTGCATTTTTTCTGGATAAACTTCAGAAACGCGACTGCCTTATCCCACTGGTCGAGTCCGTTGGCCAACGTCTGGGCAACCAACAGATAGGCTGGGGCCAGGTGTTCACTGTCCGGAAACCGTTTGTGGAAATCCTGTAGTAACTTCAGCACCGCCTTGTATTCGCCTTGACGATAGAGCGCACCGGCACAACGCACCGCCAGTTCCGGATCTTCTACGCGAAAACCTGGCTCTGTTTTCTCCAGAGCGGCCAGCAATTCGGTCAAACCCCGGGCATCATTGCGGTCGGCCAGCCACTCCAGTAATCGGGGGTGAAAGCGGTAAAGCTCGGCGGTGTCATTGCGGGCTTTGAGTAGCAGGTAGAGCTGGCCGATGCGGTGGGCGTTATTACGGTCATTTTTCAACGCTTCCCTCAGCATCGAAAACACTCGTTCGTAATTGCCGTCCTTCAGATTCATATCGATGTCTGCATCAAAGCGCAGGCTGCGATCACGCTGATGATCATGCTCCGGCGCCTCCTCGCCCTGAAAATCGCTGGCAAACCCGAGCTCCTCCTGATATTGGAACAGCAGGTAGCCCAGCATATGGAACAGAATCAGGGTAAAGGTACTGTTCAGAAAGCCAGCCATTGGCTGTGCGATTTGCGGTTCGAAATGGTTAACAGCAAACTCCTGGGCGGCACCGGAAGCCAGGGTCAGCAGGATCAGATAGCCGTAAAGCAGGAAATAAGGCCACCCGATTCTTGAAATCAGTACCGCAAGATTCATCGGGTTAACCGCCGCGCCAACGGAATGCTCCATAGCCAACACCATAATACTGGCTGGCAGCGCCAGAACCACAAAGGCCAGTACCAGCATGGCGAGCAGCGGTCCGCCGATCAGCGCGGCGCTGAACACTACGCCGCCCATCAGAAAAAATACCAACAGCTGCAGGATAACAATGCTGAACCCGCCGCCACTGAACGCAGTCGCCAGGGGCGGCGGCGTCATGTGACCGTCGGCGGTATGCCGAATCACAGTGTAGGTGTATTTGAACAAAGCCAGCAACAGTAGAAGCGTGACGATCAGGCCCACAATATTGGCACTCAGCACCATCGGCACAAAGGTGCAGACGGCGATGACGATGAGTGGGTCCGTATGGAAGGGGTAGCGGAAAAACGCTGATAACCGGTTCCAGAACGGCACCACCTCAGTAGCGGCACCCTGGTACCGCATGGCGCGCCCGCATTGCGGGCACAAGCCGTGACGTTTACGAGTATCTGCATCGGGCATGCAGACGGTGCAGTAATGAATCAGACACTCGCCACAGTGCCATTTGGCAGGCTCGCCGGGGTGATAGTGACAGTCGTTTTTCACAGTGCCGCCAGGTACAGGTGGGTATAAATGAATAAGGCGTAATGATCGCAGATGAAGCGATGGGGGGCCAGCGACGCCGCCGCAAATCTGCTATCAGCCGTCCCGGTTAAGTCGCTTGTGCCCTGTCACAGACCAGTGAGTTACCATAGGCGCTGGGCGATCCTGGCACTTTGGCCGTATCTCTGTGCAGTACTTAACGCAAATCAGCTTAATGAATCAGCAATCCGGAGACGACAGCCGGGCAGGAGGGGTGTTGGAGTCAATTGATGAAGCGGGCAAGGTGCCGCCAGTCGTGAAGGTTTCCGGTGCGGAAACCAGAGGTTACAACTGGAGAACCATCGCTGCCCTGGCTCTCAAGCACCGGCCCAGGCTGGTGCGCGCCAATATTCTTGCCATCTTGGCGACTCTGGTCAGCGTACCTATTCCATTGCTGTTGCCGGTTCTGGTGGACGAAGTCCTGCTCGACGAGGCTGGTCCAGTGTTGCCGGTCATGCAGTCGATATTACCGGGCGCCTGGCACGAGCCTGTGGTCTACATTGGCTTGATGGTGGTGGCGGCGTTCCTCATGCGGCTGGCCGCGCTGGGTTTCAACGTCATGCAATCACTGCAATTTTCGATGATTTCCAAAGATGTGGTTTTTCGAATGCGCTCCCGGTTGCTTGGTCGCCTGCAGCGCGTTGCCATGTCCGAATACGAGACCCTGGGTTCTGGTGCGGTCAGCAGTCATTTTATAACCGACCTGGACACTATCGACCAGTTCCTTGGAACTACTATCAGCCGGTTTCTGGTTGCCAGCCTGACCGTTCTGGGCACCGCCATTGTGTTGCTCTGGGTGCACTGGCAGGTGGCACTGCTGATTCTGTTGTTCAACCCTTTGGTGATTTTCGTCACCATGGTGATTGGCAAGCAGGTTAAAGAGCTCAAGCGTAAGGAGAACAGTGCCTATGAAGTGTTTCAGGGTGCGCTGACCGAAACCCTGGATGCCATTCATCAGTTGCGAGCCGCCAACCGGGAGGGACATTATCTGCAGCACCTGATTGGCCGGGCCCGTAACGTGCGGGACCACGCGGTGCAGTTTGAATGGCGCAGCGATGCCGCCAGCCGCGCGAGTTTTGCTTTGTTCCAGTTTGGGGTCGACGCCTTTCGGGGGGCCGCTATGGTTGCGGTATTGCTGAGTGACCTCAGCATCGGGATGATGTTTGCAGTGTTTGGCTACCTCTGGTTTATGCTGACCCCGGTGCAGGAAATGCTCAACATGCAGTACGCTTATTATGCTGCCAACGCCGCGCTGTCACGCATCAACCGACTGCTGGAGCTCAGACAGGAGCCTCGTTATCCGGCCCAGGAAAATCCGTTTCGGGATCGCCACACAGTCAGTGTTACGCTAAGGGATATCCATTTTCGGTACAGCGAAGACGAGGACATACTACGAGGTATCAATTTGCACATAGAAGCCGGTGAGAAAGTCGCCGTGGTGGGTGCCAGCGGCGGTGGTAAATCCACTCTGGTGCAGGTGCTTCTGGGCATGTACACCCCGGACCGGGGCGAGATTCTGATAGACGGTGTGCCGTTACAGCGGATTGGTTTGCCGTGCCTGCGAGAGCATGTGGCCACGGTGCTGCAGCACCCTGCATTGTTCAATGACACCCTGCGCCAGAACCTTACACTCGGGCGGGATGTGTCCGAAGCCAACATGTGGGAGGCTTTGCAAATTGCCCAGCTGAACCAGACGGTGGCTGCCATGCCTGAAGGCCTCGATACCATGGTGGGCCGGCAGGGCGTCAGGTTATCCGGGGGTCAACGGCAGCGTCTTGCCATTGCCCGCATGGTACTTTCGGATCCATCGGTGGTGATCCTGGATGAGGCCACTTCGGCGTTGGACGCGGAAACCGAATTCCAGCTCCATAAGGCGATGGAGTCTTTTCTGGAAAAACGGACCACCCTGATTATCGCCCATCGCCTGAGCGCCGTTAAACGGGCCGACAGGGCGGTGGTTTTTGAGGATGGCCGAATTATCGAAGAAGGCCATCATGATGAATTGCTTGCACGCCAAGGTCTTTACGCCCAGCTATACGGTGATCGCCAGAGCTAGCGGACGGGCTGACTGATTCCTTAGCCTGCTGGGGCCCCAGGATAGTGAGGCATGGTGTGCCCATTCATGCAATC
>JBBQMX010000079.1:0-7350 GCA_038329375.1 Pseudomonadales bacterium
GACCTCAACGCGCGTAAATTATGCTGACGCCAGGAAATCAGGATCGGGTTATATCGAATGCAGGGCTGCCGTATTAGACGGTGATGCGCCTGAGGGGACTACCCATAAAAAATCCCGGCAATGCCGGGATTTTTTATCAAGCCATCACTGTCTAAATAACAAATAACCCAACAAATTTATCAACCGGCGTGGCCTCCACTATGTTCTGGTCCTTACACAAATCAAATATTTGCTGACAACGCTGAGCCGGGACCCGGGTAGCGAGGTTGTTGCGGAATTTGTCCTCCAGCAATGGAATGCCATTGGTCCGGCGCCGGCGATGCCCTATCGGATATTCCACTACGACATTCTCTGTGTTGGTGCCATCTTTTAATAACACCTGGATCGCGTTGGCGATGGAACGCTTGTCGGCTTCAAGATATTCCCGGGTGTAACGCTCGTCTTCAATAACTTCGATTTTTTCCCGGATCTCATCAATGATCGGGTTAGCTTCGTGGAAGTTGTCTTCGTATTGCTCCGCTACCAGGTTGCCAAAGATAAGCGGAACCGCGGCCATGTATTGCAGGCAATGGTCACGGTCGGCTGCGTTGGCGAGTTTGCCCTGCTTGGAGATAATGCGAATGGCGGACTCGTGGGTAGTGATGACGATTCGGTCGATCTCATGCAGCCGGTCTTTCACCTCGGGATGCAGAATTACGGCAGCCTCGGCAGCGGTCTGGGCATGAAATTCGGCCGGGAAAGAAATTTTAAACAGGATGTTTTCCATCACGTAAGAGCCAAAGTCCTGAGGTATGGAAAACTGCTGTTTACCCTCTGGTTTCAGCTTCTGGTCTTTGTTGGTTTTGTTGAACAACACATCATAGAAGCCCCATTGCGGCGCGGTCAGAACGCCGGGAATACCCATTTCACCGCGGATCGCAATGTCCGCAAGCCGAACAGCGCGCGAGGTAGCATCTCCTGCCGCCCAGGATTTTCGGGAACCGGCATTCGGGGCATGGCGATAGGTTCGCAGGGCCTGGCCGTCTACCCAGGCATGAGACAGTGCAGATAACAGCTGCTCACGGGTCGCGCCCATCAGTTTTGCCGTTACCGCAGTAGATGCCACCTTCACCAGCACCACATGATCCAACCCAACGCGATTAAAGGAGTTTTCCAACGCCAGCACGCCCTGAATTTCATGGGCCATGATCATACCTTCCAGCACATCTTTCATGACCAGCGGGTCTTTACCCTCTGCTACCCGTTTCTGGGACAGGTGATCGGCCACCGCCAGAATGCCACCGAGGTTGTCTGAGGGGTGGCCCCATTCTGCGGCCAGCCAAGTGTCGTTATAGTCCAGCCAGCGAATAATACAGCCAATGTCCCAGGCGGCTTTGACCGGATCCAGACGAAAGGAGGTGCCGGGCACACGGGCTCCGTTGGGGACGATTGTGCCTTCTACCAAAGGGCCAAGGTGTTTGGTGCATTCGGGAAATCGCAAGGCCAGCAGGCCGCACCCGAGTGTATCCATTAAACAGTTGCGAGCCGAGTCCCAGGCTTCGGGGCTGTCGATCTTGTAGCTGAGGACGTAGTCAGCAATCTTCTGGAGGACGTCGTCGTAATCCGGACGGGTGTTCTGGTCGACATTGGACATCGTGTTCTCTCCCGTTTCTGGCTGTTGCAGTATGGGCACACTCCGCACGGTGGTGTGCGTTCTTTAACAGCCTATCACGGTATATCTCCGTGCATCAGGCCCTGAGCTGCGACATGCGGCGACTGGAGACAATAGAGTGGCTGGCAGCCGAAGGCCGGTCCTCAGTTTGCAGCGTAACTCTGGCGGTAACGCTGGTGCAGAATGCCCACACGCTCTACGTAGGCGCGGGTTTCAGCAAAGGGTGGCAGGCCTCCATATCGGGCTACGGCACCGGGACCGGCATTATAGGAGGCCGTCGCCAATTTGATATCACCATCGTGGATTTTTAACATCCTGGCAAGATAGAGCGCCCCGCCACGGATATTCTCGGCCACGTCCATTGCGTTGCTGACACCCAGCTCCTCGGCGGTACCGGGCATCAGTTGCATCAGACCCTGGGCGCCCTTCGATGACAATGCTCTGGGGTTAAAGGCTGACTCAGCATGAATCACCGCCCGGACCAGTGCAGGGTCAACCTGGTATTGCTGCGCGGCGGTTTCGATTTCATCCTGGTATGGGGTTACGTAAAGGCGGGTATTGTGCCAGTCCACTTTTGAGTCTGGCTGGCAGGCGAAACATTCAAAGCGAATGACATCGAAATCAACTCCGTTTGGACGAACCTTGCTGAAGGCCAGAACGCCATCACTGTTCTGGTAACGATAGATGGTTTCTTTTTTGGTGCTTGCCAGCGGCGCCTGCTTTGCTGACGCTATATTGGTGAACTCCACACTGCCATCCGGATGGACAACGCGCCGCACCGTGTCGGCAAATGCCAACTGGGGGGCCAGCAACACCATCAACATACCTATGACTAATGCTATGGCACCTTTGGCAGAAAAATTCATTCGGGCCTCGTAGCTACTGATCTTCGATAGCGCTGGCTGGCGCCTTCGCGTAACGATACGTCAGAAATAATATCAAAAAGAATTATAGTACCGAACGCTGCCATCAGAACGGAACCCGATAGCAAATTTAGTTAATGGGGTCAGACCCCGCACTACTCTATCGGTCTAACACATCATCTATTTCAACCTGTAAAGCTTTCGCAAGTGCTCTGAGAATCTTTGTGGAACCCGTTTTGGTACCTGCCTCAATTTGTGACACATAAGATTTTCCAATACCGGCTTCTGTACCCAGTGATTCCTGAGTATAACCGCGGTATTCCCTCCAGACTTTCAAAGGGTGCTCGTCTCCCATTACGAGGCGTTCAGCAATAGCAGCAGGAATGCTTTCGTCCACTCCGGCCGAAAGTTCAGCCATCGCAACATCAGCATCCTGGATATCGCGTGCTTCCTGTGCCATTTCAAGCAACTCTTGATACTCGGCGTAGGGAATGACTGCGTATTCGGGCTTTCCTGATTTTTCAATAATCTGCACGCTCATTTATAAACATCTCCTCTGGTGCCGACTTTCAATACCAGTAAAGTCAGCTCGCCATTATTAAAACTGCAAATTGCTCTGTATCCGCCCTGGCGAAGACGCCAGTATGGCTTTCCTCTCATTGGCTTCCAGTCACCATGGTAATTGTCCGGATCCAGAGCAATTGCTTCGAGTTCGGACATGATCCGTTCTGCTATTGGCTTGGGAGCCCTCCTCAGCGCTTTAAGAGCGGATTTTTTGTATTTGAGTGAGTACATGCAGAAAGTTTACGAATAGGTTTACTGTTAGTCAACATGCTAAGTGAGAGGAAAGGCTAATTATCTGACGAACTGATGCTTCAGATACAGAAAAGCCGGGTATACCCCGGCTTTTGACGTTTCAGGCTTCAGCAAGCTCCTCTCAGAATGAATTCTCGGGCACCCTCACCCAGCCTTCCATCAATATCCGCGCACTGCGGCTCATTATGGCCTTTTTCACCGTCCATTCGCCGTTAACCTGGGTGGCCTCTGCGCCCACTCTGAGGGTGCCTGAAGGATGGCCGAAGCGCACAGCCGTGCGGTCACCGCCTCCAGCGGCCAGGTTGACCACGGTTTCCGGAACGGCGGCGGCAGTGCCGATGGCGACTGCTGCGGTGCCCATCATGGCGTGATGTAGCTTACCCATGGATAGCGCACGCACCAAAAGGTCGACCTCACCGGTGGTCACCTGTTTACCGCTGGAGGAGACATACTCCGCCGGTTTGGCAACGAAGGCGACCTTGGGTGTGTGCTGACGGTTAGCGGCTTCTTCGATTGTTTTTGCCAGCCCCATGCGCACCGCGCCGTGGACACGGATGGTTTCGAACATGGTCAGCGCCTTGGCATCGCTGTTGATGGCTTCCTGCAACTCGGTGCCGATGTAGCCGATATCTTCCGCATTCAGGAAGATGGTCGGGATACCGGCATTGATCATCGTTGCTTTGAAGGTTCCGACACCCGGCACGTCCAGATCATCTACCCGGTTGCCGGTGGGGAACATGGCACCGTCGCCATCGGCCGGGTCGATGAATTCAATCTGTACTTCGGCAGCTGGAAAGGTAACGCCGTCGAGTTCAAAATCACCGGTTTCCTGCACTGCACCGTTGGTGATGGGCACATGGGCGACGATGGTTTTCCGGATGTTCGCCTGCCAGATGCGCACCGTCACTACGCCGTTTTGCGGCACGCGGGCCGGATCAATCAACCCGCTGTTGATCGCAAAGGCACCTACGGCAGCGGACAGGTTGCCACAGTTGCCGCTCCAGTCTACAAACGGCTTGTCGATCGAGACCTGGCCAAACAAATAGTCCACATCGTGGTCCGGCACCGTGGGTTTTGACAGGATGACGGTTTTGCTGGTGCTGGAGGTAGCGCCGCCCATGCCGTCAATCTGCTTCTCATAGGGATCGGGGCTACCGATTACTCTCAGCAATAGCCGGTCCCGGGCTTTGCCGGGCACCCGGGCCCCCTCTGGCAGATCATCCAGGCGGAAAAATACCCCTTTGCTGGTGCCGCCGCGCATGTAGGTGGCGGGGATTCTGATTTGGGGGGTGTGGGGCATGGGGGGACCTTTTAGTTTGGTGATAATGGGGTCTAATGGGGTCTGACCCCTACGACTGCTGGTGATGGGGTCGAGTGATGGGGTCTGAACCGAAGGGGTCAGACCCCTACGCTAGACCCCTACGCTACCGCCTCTAATTCCAGGAAATCCTGCGCAAAGCGTTGCAGTACGCCGCCGGCCTGGTAGATCGACATTTCTTCCTGGGTGTCCAGGCGACAGGTGACTGGCACTTCCTCGCTTTCGCCGTTGTTACGGTGGATAACCAGTGTCAGTGTGGCGCGAGGTTTGTAGTCACCAACCACGTCATAGGTTTCGGTGCCGTCAAGTTGCAGCGTTTTGCGAGTGACGCCAGGCTGGAATTCCAGCGGCATCACGCCCATACCGACCAGGTTGGTGCGGTGAATGCGCTCAAAGCCTTCGGCAACAATGGCCTCTACGCCTGCCAGTCGCACGCCTTTGGCGGCCCAGTCACGGGACGAGCCCTGCCCATAATCGGCGCCAGCCACGATGATCAGCGGTTGCTTGCGCCCCATGTAGGTTTCGATGGCTTCCCACATGCGTGTGACCTTGCCTTCCGGCTCGATACGCGCATAGGAGCCCTGCTTTACGTTGCCGTTGGCATCGTGAACCATTTCGTTCATCAGCTTGGGATTGGCAAAGGTCGCACGCTGGGCGGTGAGGTGATCGCCCCGGCGGGTGGCGTAAGAGTTAAAATCCTCCTCCGGAACCCCCATCTTGTGCAGGTATTCACCGGCGGCGCTGTCCATCATGATGGCATTCGACGGCGACAGATGGTCGGTGGTGATGTTGTCCGGAAGCAGTGCCAACGGACGCATGCCTTTCATCGCGCGATCGCCGGCAAGTGCGCCTTCCCAGTAGGGTGGACGGCGGATATAGGTACTTTGCGGGCGCCATTCATACAATGGGTCGACCAGCGCTTGCGGGTCCCGGCTGAGGTCGAACATGGGAATGTACACATCCCGGAACTGCTGGGGCTTGACGCTCTGTTTGACGATGGCGTCGATTTCTTCGTCCTTTGGCCAGATATCTTTAAGCGTAATGGGATTGCCATCCTGATCGTGGCCCAGAGCGTCTTTCTCAATGTCGAAGCGGATGGTACCGGCAATAGCATAAGCGACCACAAGCGGCGGTGAAGCCAGGAAGGCCTGCTTGGCATGGGGGTGAATCCGGCCGTCGAAATTACGGTTGCCGGACAACACCGCCGTGGCGTAAAGGTCACGCTCGATCACTTCTTTCGCAATAACCGGATCAAGGGCGCCACTCATGCCGTTACAGGTGGTGCAGGCAAAAGCCACCACGCCAAAACCGAGGGTTTCCAGCTCCGACAGCAGGTTGGCGTCTTCCATGTACATCTTGACGGTCTTGGAGCCCGGTGCCAGGGATGATTTAACCCAGGGCTTTCGGGTCAGGCCGAGTTTATTGGCGTTACGTGCGATCAGACCGGCGGCCACCATGTTGCGGGGATTACTGGTGTTGGTACAACTGGTGATGGCGGCGATGATAACGGCACCGTCGGGCATTTTGCCGTCTTCTTTTTCCCATTTGCCGGCCACGCCCCGGCTGGTCAGCTCAGAGGTAGGCAAACGTGAGTGAGGGTTGGACGGGCCCGCCAGAGTGCGCTCAACCGATGAAAGATCAAACGTCAGTATGCGTTCGTACTCGACATTTTTCAGAGTGTCAGCCCACAGGCCGGTCTCCCTGGCGAACTGCTCAACCAGCCGCACCTGCTCGTCTTCACGACCGGTGAGCTTGAGGTAATCAATGGTCTGTTCGTCAATGTAGAACATGGCAGCCGTAGCGCCGTATTCCGGGGTCATATTGGAGATCGTAGCGCGGTCGCCAACCGTCAGTCTGGAGGCGCCTTCGCCGTAAAACTCAAGATAGGCTCCGACGACCCTCTGCTTGCGAAGAAACTCGGTCAGTGCCAGCACCAGATCGGTACTGGTAATACCGGGCTGCATTTTGCCCGTTAGCTCCACACCTACGATGTCTGGCAGGCGCATATAGGAGGCACGGCCCAGCATCACGCTTTCGGCCTCCAGGCCGCCAACGCCGACCGAGATGACACCCAGAGCATCGACCATCGGAGTGTGGCTGTCGGTGCCGACACAGGTATCGGCAAAGGCGACGCCATTAAGTACCTGGACCACCGGAGACATTTTTTCCAGATTGATCTGGTGCATGATGCCGTTGCCGGGCGGAATCACATCGACGTTCTTGAAGGCGGTTTTGGTCCAGTTTATAAAATGGAAGCGGTCGTCGTTGCGACGGTCTTCAATGGCGCGGTTTTTCTCGAAGGCGTCTTCCTCAAACCCGGCGTGCTCAACCGCCAGGGAGTGATCAACGATCAATTGTGTGGGCACGACAGGGTTGACCTTGGCCGGGTCACCGCCCTTTTCAGCAATGGCATCACGCAGACCCGCGAGGTCTACCAGCGCAGTCTGGCCGAGAATGTCGTGACAAACCACACGGGCGGGGTACCAGGGGAAATCCAGATCCTGCTTGCGCTCGATCATCTGTTTGAGAGCGTCCGTCAGCATAGCGGGATCACAACGCCGCACCAGGTTTTCTGCCAGCACACGGGAGGTGTACGGGAGTTTGTCGTAGGCACCGGGCTGGATGGCATCGACTGCTTCACGGGTGTCGAAATAATCCAGGTCGGTGCCTGGGAGAGGTTTGCGATAGTTGGTGTTCATGGT
>JBBQMX010000080.1:0-7348 GCA_038329375.1 Pseudomonadales bacterium
AGCGTCGGGCGGACAACCGGCCTGGGCCAGGCAGTTGCAACGTCGCCAGCAACTTTCCCATACCGCCACGACGGTCGCCCACACCTTGCGGGGTGGGGACGGTGGCGGCTCAGGCTCAGGCCCGAGCCTGAACGACCCTGATTCCTAAGGAGATTTTTTCATGCGATTCAAGCGACCCCACGCGCGCTATGCCGAATCCCCTCAACCGGCCACACCCTATCAGGCAGCCGCCCAGGCCTGGGACGAGCGCATAGGCTCGGCCCGGGTGCAGGCGAAGAACTGGCGGCTGATGGCCTTTGGCTGCCTGGCCTTGGCCCTGCTGATGGCCGGCGGGCTGGTGTGGCGTTCGGCCCAGTCCATTGTCACGCCCTATGTCGTTGAGGTGGACACGGGCGGACAGGTTCGCGCTGTGGGGGAGGCAGCAACGCCGTACCGGCCCAACGATGCGCAGACGGCCCATCATTTGGCCCGGTTTATCACCCTGGTGCGTTCGCTCTCCATCGATCCGGTGGTGGTGCGCCAGAACTGGCTGGATGCCTACAACTACACCACCGACCGCGGGGCGGCGGTGCTCAACGACTACGCCCGCAGCAAGGATCCCTTTGCCCGTATCGGCCAGGAATCGGTGACGGTGCAGATCAACAGCGTGGTGCGCGCCAGCGACAGCTCCTTTCAGGTGCGCTGGAGCGAGCACCGGTTTGTGAACGGCGCGGCGGCCGGTATCGAGCGCTGGACGGCAGTGGTGTCCGTCGTGCTGCAAACCCCGCGCACCGAGCAGCGGCTACGCCGCAATCCATTGGGCATCTACGTCAATGGCCTGTCGTGGAGCCGGGAACTGGAGGCCACTGAAGGAGACATGCCATGAGCAAGCCATTGAATAGGTGTACAGGAGTCCTGGTGCTGGCGGTGTCGTTTGCACTGGTCGGCTGTGCGACGCCGCAAAAACCGCCACAAATTACCCTGGACGAGCCGGTCGCGGCAACCTTGTTGCCGGAGCCCGACAGACCAATAGAAGTGGTGGAAGTGCCAAAACCCCTGCCGTTGCCAGGGCAACTGATGCCATTACCCACGGAAGAAGCGGATGCTGAGGAAGTAGTGCCCGAAGACCCACAGTTACAGATAACCCAGGCTACCGAGGAGGCGCGGGTGCCACCGACGCGGGAAGGCTATGTCAATGCCGTCCAGGTCTGGCCCTTTGCCGGCGGTGCGTTGTACCAAGTTTATGCCAGCCCGGAGCGGGTGACCGTCATTGCCCTGCAGCCTGGTGAGGAGCTGGTGACGGTCGCCGCCGGGGATACCGTGCGCTGGATCGTGGGGGATACGTCCAGTGGCACTGATGCCGAGCAGCGGGTCAATGTGTTGGTCAAACCTATCCGCGTGGATATCCGGACCAATTTGGTCATCACCACCAATCGCCGTACCTATCTGATGGAGTTGATTTCCACCGAGAAGACCTGGATGGCCTCTGTCTCTTGGGACTACCCGAGGGATCGCATGCTGGCCTTGCAGCATCGCTCGCAGGCGGCCGAGGTGGCCACGCCGATTGAGCGGGGCTTGTCCTTGGAAAACTTGCGGTTCCGCTATGCCCTGAGTGGCGACCAGCCCTCATGGCGGCCGCTGAGGGCCTTCGATGACGGCAGTAAGGTCTATATCCAGTTCCCGGTTGGGATCGCCCAGGGTGAACTGCCGCCGCTGTTTGTGATCGGCTCGCAGGGCGATGGCCAACTCGTGAACTACCGCTTCCGCTCGCCGTACTACATCGTGGACCGGCTCTTCGGTGCCGCCGAACTGCGCCTGGGCGGCGAGGAAGGCGAGGTGGTACGTATCGAGCGAACCGATGGGGTACGGAGGGAGTGAGCATGGACGATGACAACACTCCGAATCAGACACCGCCAGAACCATCGCCGAAGTTGGCGCCGGAACAAGTGACCCTGCGTGCCCAACCGCGACCAGTCACGCGGCTGAACCGGCGGATGCTGGCTGTGATGGCTGGCGGTGTCGGCACCGCCGTGTTGGGTGCCCTTTTCTGGTCGCTGCGGGTGCCCGAGCGGGACGACCTGAATGGCGCGGACGAGTTGTACAACGTCGAGCGCGTCGCTCATTCCGAAGGACTGACCCGTTTGCCAGCGGACTATTCGCAACTGCCGCCTGAAGTGCCTCGTCTGGGTAAGCCGTTGCCGGGTGACCTGGGTGAGCCAATTCTGAAGGCGGAGCGGCAGGCCATGGGTTATCGGGACGGCCAGGACTCGGCGGAAGCCGACCGACTGGCACACCTCAAGGAAGCGGAAGAGGCCGCAGCATCTGCCGTATTCTTCGGGTCGATTCGACCACGGTCTTCTACCATAGCTTCTGTTGCAGGTGGAGGAGAGGGGTTGCCGATAAATCAGGGCTTGGGGGCCCTCGATTCCCTGGCGGTGCTGCAGGGCTCACCTTCCGGAGAGATCGCCCCCATTACCCTGCAGAACCGTCAGGAACAGAAGGAGGAGTTTCTCAAGAAACCCGCTTTTACAGAAACCCGTAATTCCGGGGATCTGCAAATGCCGGTATCACCTTATCAAGTAATGGCCGGGACAGTGATTGCCGGTGCCCTGGTGACCGGTATCAACTCAGACCTGCCGGGCGATGTGATCGCCACAGTCACGGAGCCGGTCTATGACACCGCCACTGGCCGTCATGTTCTGATACCCCAGGGATCGCGCATCCTGGGACGCTACAACAGCCAGGTGAGCTATGGGCAGACACGGGTGCAGGTAGTTTGGCACAGGGTGATCCTGCCGGACACATCTTCCTTCCTACTCGACAACCTCGCCGGTACCGATCCGGCCGGCAACGCGGGTCTGGAAGATGGCGTCGATTGGCACTGGGATCGCCTGTTCGCCGGCGCCGCGCTGACCACACTGCTGGGAGTGGGCGCCGAACTGGCCGCACCCGAGAACCGCCAGGATGGCGACCGCGTCATCATCGCCGGGCGGGACAGCGCGCAGGACAGCATCAATCAGGTTGGCCAGGAGGTCACCCGCCGCAACCTCAATATCCAGCCCACCCTCACTAGTCGGCCCGGGTTGCCGGTGCGCTTAATCGTCAACCGTGATCTGGTGTTGCGGCCCTATCAACCATTGATCTATCAGCGGGGGACTACGCCATGACCACCAACAAGCTGCGATTGGGGCCGCTACCCAAGAACGAAACCGTCAAACTGACCTTTACCTGCCCGGCGACCCTGAAGGCGGACCTGGAGCGCTATGCCGAACTGCATGCCCAGACCTACGGCGAGCCGGTGGATGCGGTGACACTGATCCCGTACATGCTGGAGGCGTTTATGGCAAGGGATCGGGGGTTTCGGAAAGGGAAAGGAAAGCGCGTTGGTCATTCTCATGTGACTGTGTCCGACCCGTCGAGAGACGCTCCTTAGGAAAATCATGTTGGAAACTCCGCGCGTAGAGCGGATTCTGGATAATGATTTACGATCAGCGGTTACCGCTACTACTCTGGATTATTTAGAAAAATATTAGTTATCGTAGTATGGCTACGATTAAAATGGTTAAGTTAAATTGACTTGGATTTGGAAAAGCTGTATAAATCGTAGCATGACTACGAAAAGTTCGAGCAAACTAAATGCTCTCTACACCAGGCTAGCTCCGGGGCTGCCACTGACGTCGGAAGACCTGGCGGCCTTGGATATCTCTGCGGACCTCGCCGTTCATTACGTGCGGGCCGGATGGTTGATGCGGTTGGCGAGAGGGGTTTACTGCCGGCCAAACGAAGAATTAAAGCTGCATCCCTGTCTCCTTCTGTTGCAGCGCAAACTTGCAGGACTCCACATCGGCGGCAAGTCGGCGCTCGATTGGTATGGTGTGCGTCAGTACGTGTCGCAACAATCGACGTTACTTCTTTATGGTTGGGCCGACGGTCATTTGCCGAACTGGTTTACCGACCGCTTTCCGGCCCAGTATCACCGCAAGCGTCTGTTCGACGAGGACTGTGACAAGTTGTTACATACCATGCCCTTTGAGAGGCGGGAGGGGGCGCCGCAGGTTTCGTCGCCGGAAAGAGCACTGTTGGAACTGCTCAGCGAAGTCGGCGTGCGCCAGCCTTTGCAGGAAGCCCGCGAACTCGTCGAAAGTACCTACAATTTGCGTGTCAACGTGCTGCGTGAACTGTTGCAGCACTGTACCAGTGTCAAGACGGTGCGACTTTGCCTCCAACTGGGTCGCGAGGGTGGATTGCCATGGGCAGAGAAACTTGATCCGGACACGTTGCCGACCGGCAGTGACCGGCCTTGGGTATCCAAATCCAGCGACGGCCTGTTGGTGCTCAAGCCATGAATCCGGCGTATCTCGATACCGCACGCCTACTGACACAAGTGGCACCATTGGTCTTCGTGGATGACACGTTTGCCTTGAAAGGTGGTACGGCCATCAACCTCTTTGTGCGCGACATGCCGCGACTGTCGGTGGATCTCGATCTGGTTTTCCCGGATCACACCCTGCCGCGTGAACAGGCACTGGCTCGGATTAACGACGCGATTCGGCAGGCGGCGGAGCGCTTGAACAAACATGGATTTCAGACACACATACCGGCCGCTGAGGCGGGTGAGACCAAGCTGTTGGTGCGCCGTGAGGGAACCGAAGTCAAAATCGAAGCCAATTTCGTTCTGCGTGGAACAGTGAAGCCGGTGCGTCGGGCGTCTATTACACCTGTCGCCAGTGATGTGCTGATGGTCGATTTGGAAATCCCCGTGGCATCATTGGAAGACCTTTATGGCGGCAAGCTGGTCGCCGCACTGGATCGTCAGCATCCCCGTGATCTGTTCGACGTGATGCAGCTGTTTGAGCATGAGGGCATCACGCCCGGCATTCGCCAGGCCTTCGTTGTGTACCTGGCCAGTCATAACCGTCCGGTACATGAAGTGTTGTTCCCACAACTGAGGGATATTGGCCATGACTACAAGCACAACTTCGAAGGGATGACAGCCGACTCCGTGGCGCTCGAAGCATTACTGGCGACACGTGATCGAATGATTGATGAACTTCAGTCAGGGCTCGACGACAAGGAACGGCAATTTCTGCTATCGCTGGTAGCCGGTGCTCCCGATTGGTCGCTAATGGGTATCACTCATCTTGAACATTTGCCCGGTATTCGTTGGAAGTTGCACAACCTGGCAAAATTGCGGAAAGCCAATGCGAAGAAATTTGCCGAGCAGGCCGATATGTTGTCGACGCGGTTAGCCAGTGTGACTTGAATTGGACTTTCCGCCATAGGGAACTCTCAACTTTGATGGTGCTTCTGGTGGTCCAGGGAACCATCAATTAGTGGCACTCAATCTCTATCTCAATTCGGGTAACTAGGTGCAATACCTACAAGGTGCTTTCAAGGCTTCGAACCTGTTTAATCACTACGGTTTGCCTAGGGCCTCCAGGATGCGGCATTCGGCAATGTGACCACCTGAGCAGCTTGCAGATATACGCCGAAGCTCCCTGGCCAGAGATTCAAGGTGCCTGATGCGGTTGCGAATTCCGTGCAGATGCTTCTCGGTAATACTGTCCACCGCCTGGCAGGAAAGATCGGGTTGTTCTTTGAGCGACAGCAGTTCCCGGATATCGTCCAATGAAAAACCCAGCTCACGAGCATGAAGAATAAAGCGTAGCTGCTGGATATGATGGTCTGCGTAACAACGGTAGCCACTTTCCGAACGCGCAGTAGGTGAAAGAATACCCACCCGTTCATAGTAGCGAATGGTTTCGATATGGCAGCCTGACAGTCGTGATGCCTCGCCAATCTTCATGCTGTGTCTCTTGACTCTGTAACGGTTACAGACTTTATGGTAGCAGAGAAGACACAATGCTTGGAGAGGATAATGAGTTCAGGTTGCTGCGATGTCGATACGGTTGACCAACTGGCCACGGCGGGGCGCCGTAAAACCCTGTACGTTGTCCTGTGGATCAATATCCTGATGTTCGCCGCGGAACTCGGCGCTGGCATCTGGGCGGACTCCAAGGCGCTGATGGCGGATTCCGCCGACAATCTCGGTGACAGCCTGGTTTACGCCATGAGTCTCTTCGTGGTTGCTCGCAGTGTGCGCTGGCGTGCCGGGGCCGCCTTTATGAAAGGGTTGATTCAGCTCACCTTTGGGCTGGGCCTTATCCTCACGATTATCGCCAGTCTGCTGGGAGAACCACAGCCAATTGGGTTGGCGATGATGGCAGTTGCAGGCGTGGCGCTGGTTGGCAATCTGGTTTGCTTCGGACTGTTGAAGAAGCATCGGGGTGAGGATGTGAACATGCGTTCTGTGTGGCTGTGTTCCCGCAATGATGTGATCGGGAATGTCGGAGTAATTATATCGGGAGTTCTGGTTATTTGGCTCGATTCTTATTGGCCGGACTTAATAGTCGCCAGTCTTGTGGCTGTCGTTTTTCTGCATACAGCCTATGAAGTGCTTCGAGATGCGGGCCGGTCCTGGCGGAATGAACCACACACCCATGTCGGCAGATGCGGTGATTGACGGAAACAGTCGGTGCGTGTTGGGTGGCTCCCGATTGCAGTTGCTTGTCAATTGTTTCTAGACTCCCTAAACTACTCTAGCCTATTGACCTCAAATCCGACTTTCTACATGCATCCGAGAAAACGCTGGCCACTGGTATTTTTGATGCTCCTCATGGTCTGGGGACAGTTTACCTATGCCTGCGAAACCATGGATATGCCACCCCAGTCGGTCTGCTGTTGTGAAGATGGCATGGAGGGCTGCGATACGGCAGTGCCTTCTCCCTTGGAGGAGGGTTGTGACCATGACGGCCCGGCCACGTCTTCAGCGTCTTGCTGTGCGGTGGACTACCAGTCGGCCGTTGAAGACGCTTCGACTTCATCGTGGAGTCCCGATCAATCGTTGACGTGGCTCTACAGTATTGCGCTTGTATTCTGGCCCTACCCGGACACGCTATCCACAACCTCCGCAATAACACACCCTCCCAACCCGGACTGGCTTCTCGCCCAGGCCGAAAGCGGTCGCACCGTCTATCTCTCCACCCTGCGTCTGCGTATCTGATTAATCCGCCCGATTTGTCGTGAGGCTACGGTTTTCCCTAATGGGAAGCCGAGGATTATTCATTATACCGACGGAGGAGATCCCCCGTGCACAATCCAATTGGCGGCCTGATGGCGCTGGTGGTGCTCATTGCACCATTGGTGGCTTTCGCGGTGCCGCCGCAACCGGAAAACAGTCAATCCCTGCAGGAGGTCGAGGCGCTAACCGCCGAGCAACTGGTGGACGCTGTGCTGACCCGCAATCCCGGTCTTAAGGGGCTGGCGGCGGCTGCCGAGGCAGCTAACTACCGCATCGCCCCTGCCGGCG
>JBBQMX010000081.1:0-7300 GCA_038329375.1 Pseudomonadales bacterium
ATCGTTAACCCCAATCAGGAAGGCTGCCCGTTTTTAAGTAAAAACGCCGCCGGTGTCGGGATCATGTTTTATGTTCTGACGGCTTTGCGCCGCCATCTTCGAGAAACCGGGCAGATGTCGGAGGCGCAGCAACCTAATCTGGGGGTATTACTGGATCTTGTGGCTCTGGGCACGGTGGCTGATGTGGTGCCCCTTGACCATAATAACCGGATTTTTGTCGAACAGGGTTTGCGCCGTATTCGCCAGGGGCAGGCGCGTCCGGGCATACTTGCTTTACTGGAAGTGGCGGGCCGGGACCATCGGGAAATCAGCGCGACCGATCTGGGTTTCGTGGTTGGCCCCCGGCTGAATGCGGCGGGTCGCCTGGACGACATGAGTGTAGGCATCGCCTGTCTGTTGGCGGACAGCGCTGATGAAGCCCGTCGTCTCGCCTCTGAGCTTGATAGTCTGAATCGTGAACGCCGGACTATTGAAACCGGCATGAAAGAGCAAGCCCAGGAATTATTGGCCTCGTTGTCACTGGATATTGAAGGCTTACCCTGGGGGTTGGCGCTTTACGATCCGCAATGGCATCAGGGCGTAATCGGTATCCTGGCCGCCCGGATACGAGAACAGACTCACCGCCCGGTAATTGCCTTTGCGCCGGCAGAGGATGGTATCGAGATCAAGGGCTCTGCGCGCTCCATTCCAGGCTTACACATCCGCGATGTGCTGGCAGTAGTAGATGCCCGCCACCCCGGTATGCTCAGGAAATACGGCGGCCACGCCATGGCTGCGGGAATGACCATGGCGTTCAAGGACCTGGAGGCTTTTACAAAGGCTTTTGACGACGCTGTCCGGAGTACTATTTCGGTGAAAGATCTCGATGCCGCGATTACCACCGATGGTCCGCTGTCGCCAGCGGAGCTTAATCTCGATACGGCGGCACTGCTCAAGCGCGCGGGCCCCTGGGGTCAGCATTTTCCTGAACCGTTGTTTGATGGCGAGTTTGAAGTCATCCGGCAACGGATCGTGGGGGAAAATCATCTCAAGCTGGTGCTGAAACACCTCGACGGTGGCGACATCATTGACGCTATTGCTTTCAATACAGGCGCCAACGTGCCGGACTTTACCCGAACCGGCGCGCGTGTGGTTTACAAACCGGATGCCAACACCTTCCGGGGGCGAACCAGTCTGCAATTGCTGATTGATTACCTCGAGCCTGTCGGGGTCGTTTATCCAGGCTGATTTACCCCGTAATTTCCGGTAAAATGTCGCGTTCGATTCTATTGCGGAATGCCAAACGCGTTGCGCGCCATTATTTCGAGAAGGTGAGAGACGGTTTCATGGAAATCAACCCGATTGTATTGACGATAAAAGATCTTCGCGAGCGCACCGATGCGCTTAGGGGGTATCTTTGACTACGATCAGCGCAGCGAACGGCTGGTCGAAGTAGAGCGTGAACTCGAAGACCCCAAAGTCTGGGAAGACCCTGAGCGGGCGCAGAAACTGGGCAAGGAGCGGGCGGATCTCGAGCTGATCGTCAACACTATAGATAATCTGACCTCAGGGCTGGACGACGCCGATGGTCTGCTGGAAATCGCCGCTGAGGAAGAGGATCAGGGCACCGCTGATGAAATCGTCGCGGATCTTGAAAGCCTGGATAAACAACTGGAAAAACTTGAATTTCGCCGCATGTTTTCCGGTGAAATGGACGCCAATAATGCCTATATCGATATCCAGGCCGGTTCTGGCGGCACTGAAGCTCAGGACTGGGCCAATATGCTACTGCGCATGTATCTGCGGTGGGGGGAGCATCGTGGCTTCAAGTCGGAAATTGTCGAGCTTCAGGATGGCGACGTCGCGGGCATAAAGAGTGCGACAGTCCATTTCCAGGGCGAGTATGCCTACGGTTGGCTTCGTACGGAAACCGGCGTACACCGCCTGGTTCGCAAGTCGCCTTTTGATTCCGGTAATCGCAGGCATACCTCGTTTTCATCGGTGTTTGTGTCCCCGGAAGTAGACGACAGCTTTGTGATCGAGATTAATCCCGCCGACTTGCGTGTGGATGTGTACCGGGCGTCCGGCGCCGGGGGGCAGCACGTCAACCGAACCGAATCGGCTGTGCGTCTGACTCATAATCCGTCCGGTATCGTGGTTGCCTGCCAGGCAGGCCGAAGCCAGCACGCCAACAAAGACCAGGCCATGAAGCAGCTCAAGGCCAAACTGTTTGAAATGGAAATGCAGAAGCGCAACGCTGAAAAACAAGTGCTGGAAGATTCCAAATCAGACATTGGCTGGGGCAGCCAGATTCGCTCCTACGTTCTGGATGACAGTCGCATCAAGGACCTGCGTACCAAAGTCGAGACCAGCAATATCCAGGCGGTGCTTGATGGAGACATCGACAAGTTTATTGAAGCCAGCCTGAAAATGGCACTTTAAGCCCATACATCACTGATTCTATTCGCCAGCGAGAGACCATGACTGACCAAACGCCGAACGCCGTTCCGCACGATGAAAACAAGCTGATCGCCGAGCGCCGCGCCAAGTTGGGCGAATTGCGGGAGCAGGGTAATCCGTTTCCCAACGATTTCCGCCGCGACAGCACCGCCGAAAGCCTCATAGCGGCGCACGGCGACAAGTCGAAGGAGGAACTGGCAACGCTCGGAGTCACAGTGGCCATCGCAGGTCGCCTGATGCTCGACCGGAAGGCTTTCAAAGTGGTTCAAGACATGTCTGGCCGCATGCAGATATATGCCACCAAGGACGTACAGAAGGACACCAGACACTGGGATCTCGGTGATATTGTGGGTGTGCGTGGTGTTCTGTGTAAGTCGGGCAAAGGTGATCTGTATGTGGCGATGGATGAGTACCTGCTACTCACTAAATCTCTGCGGCCCTTACCCGAGAAGCACAAAGGGCTGACTGACACCGAGGCCCGGTACCGCCAGCGCTACGTTGATCTGATGGTTAACGAAGACACCCGCCGGGTTTTCCATGCTCGTTCCAAGATTATCAACTGCATCCGAAATTTCTTCACGCAGCGAGATTTTATTGAGGTTGAAACCCCGATGCTGCAGGTGATTCCGGGGGGAGCCACGGCGAGACCGTTTGTGACTCACCACAACGCTCTGAATATCGATATGTATTTGCGGATTGCGCCGGAGCTGTACCTGAAGCGTCTGGTGGTAGGTGGTTTTGAGCGGGTGTTCGAGATTAACCGGAATTTTCGTAATGAGGGCCTTTCGACCCGGCACAATCCCGAATTCACAATGCTGGAATTCTATCAGGCCTACGCTGACTTCAATGACCTGATGGACCTGACGGAAGCCATGCTGCGCGAGACGGCGCAGACCGTTCTGGGGTCCACTATAGTAGTAAATACCAGACCGCTGAAAAGTGGCGAGGTCGAGACCATCGAATACGATTTCGGCAGCCCGTTTGCCCGCATCACGGTGGTGGACTCGATTTTGAAATTTAACCCTGACATCAGCGCAGAGCAGATTAATGATGAGGCTGGCGCGCGGGTGATCGCCAGGGATCTGGGCATCACTGTCAAGGCTGGCTGGGGTCTGGGGAAGGTCCAGATCGAGATCTTCGAGAAAACCGTCGAGCATCGGCTCATGCAGCCGACGTTTATCACCGAGTACCCGACCGAAGTCTCTCCCCTGGCTCGCAGGAAGGACAGCAACCCGTTTGTGACCGAGCGTTTCGAGTTCTTTGTGGGCGGGCGCGAAATTGCCAACGGTTTCTCCGAGTTAAACGACGCCGAAGATCAGGCCGAGCGCTTCCAGGAGCAGGTCGCCGAGAAAGAAGCCGGTGACGATGAGGCGATGTTTTATGACGAAGATTACATCACTGCGCTGGAGTTCGGCTTACCGCCAACCGCAGGTGAGGGCATCGGTATTGATCGCCTGGCGATGTTGTTGACGGATTCACCTTCGATCCGGGATGTGATCCTGTTCCCTGCCATGCGCCCTGAAACTCGCTGAGTGATGAAACCGGTTGACCTGCTTGCCAGTCAGCTCAAGCCCGGCAGGGGGTGGGCTGAGCATCTGGGAGATACGTTTCGGCAGCCTTATATGGCGGCGCTGGCAGAGTTTCTGGCGTCTGAAGAGCGGGCGGGGAAGGTGCTTTATCCGGCCAGCCAGCATTGTTTTAACGCCCTTAACAGCACACCGCTGGAGAAGGTGTCGGTAGTGATCCTGGGGCAGGACCCCTACCACGGTCCTGGTCAGGCTCACGGCCTGTGTTTCAGCGTGCGGCCGGAAGTGGCGCCGCCGCCGTCTCTGGTGAATATGTTCAAGGAACTGGCAACGGACGTGGGCTTCAAAACACCGGATCATGGCTGTCTGCAGCCCTGGGCTGAACAGGGTGTGTTGTTGCTAAACAGTGTTTTAACAGTGGTTCAGGGCCAGGCTGGAGCCCATCAGGGCAAAGGCTGGGAAACGTTTACCGATCGCGTTATCGACATCGTTAATCGTGAGCGGAAAGGGGTGGTTTTTATTCTTTGGGGCAGCTATGCCCGCAAGAAAGGCAAAGCCATTGACCGACAGCGCCACCACGTTCTTGAAGGGCCTCACCCGTCACCTCTTAGCGCCTATCGCGGATTTTTTGGCTGTCGACACTTCTCCAAGGCTAATCAATGGCTGCAACAACAGAGCCGGCCCCCTATAGATTGGCAGTTGCCCACAAAACAGACGCTGCTCGAGCAATTCGAATCGCCCCGGTACCAGGGCCGGTAGAAGCGGTTTCAACCGCGATCATTCCACCGATTCGCGACTGGAATGTCGGGGGCTACTGCAACAACGTCATGGCGGCTGCCATTTGAGCGTTCAGGTCTTCTTCTTCGTTCAAATCTTTTTCTGGGTCCATGCCGAGTCGATCGAACGCTGAAATGGTGGTCCAGTCCATTTCCGTCAATGGATGACCAGAGCCTGCGACCAACTGCAGGTTTGCCACCATGACCAGGTCAGCGTAATCAGCAGCTGGGACTTCACGCTGGAACCTGGAATATTCAAGCGGGACTTGCTGCAGTTCAGGTGGGAAATCCCACTTTTTCAGGATCGCACACCCGAGTGCTGGGTGAATTTCATCAATGACGTTGTCCAGCATGATGCTGCTGATCTGGATGTCCCGATCTTCTACATAACGCAAAACGGGGAGGATGCCGATCAGGTGAACCAGGCCGGCCAGGGTCGCCTGATCAGGTTTGAGCCTGGTGTAGTGCTGGGCCAGGACGTGGCAAATACCGGCCACCTCGGTGCTGGTCTGCCAGGTCGCGCGGAGGCGTTTGTCGATCATGTCAGAAGTGGCCTGAAACATCTGTTCCATGGCCAGGCCCATGGCCAGGTTGCTGGTGTAAGCCATGCCCAGACGGCTGACCGCCATGTTGAGATTTTCTATCGCCCTTGAGCCTCGGAAAAGCGGACTGTTGCAGACCCGTATAAGCCGGGCGGAAAGCGCGGTGTCGGTGCTGATGACCTTTACCAGATCAAGAATGGACGAATCGTCTGACTCTGCAATTTCCCGAACCTGAAGGGCGGCTTCGGGTAGGGTTGGTAACACCAGTTTGTCGTTTTCGATAGCGGTGAGCAGGTCATTCTTGATTGTTTCAACGATCGTCGGCATAGGTGGTTTTAATCCGTGAGCAGTGTGTGAGCCTTTCGTCAGCAGTAGTTATAGCAAATTATCGCGCCTATGCCTGTCACCTTATGTATCTCTTCAGATTACTTTTTGCCGCTCAGAAACCGTGTAAGGGAGGTCTTCAATGGTCACCCGAACCGGTAGGTCTGAATCCAGTAGCAGAGGTTTATCGGTGACATCGTGGCGCAGTACTGCCAGAAATTCCGCGGAGCCATCGTCTAACAGGCTGGCGTTGATGATATGGCCCACGGGTTTGTTATCAGCGAGAATTGCCTGCCCGGGTTCTGGGTTGGTTTGCAGGTCAACCGCCCGGAGCCTGAACAGGCTTTTCTTTAGTTGACCGAGAAAATGCATGCGGGCGATCACTTCCTGGCCGGTGTAGCAGCCCTTCTTGAAATGGATGCCGTCAACATGCTGCCAGTTCAACATCTGTGGTATGTAGGCGTCCTGGGTCTCCGGTGTCAGGCTGGCTACCCCTGCGGCAATCTCGGTGGCCTGCCAGTCTGCCTCTGATGCCTGATGCGATGAGCTCAGTGCGCTTTCCAGGTCAGAGCTTAGCAGGCCCACGCGCCAAAGTTCGAAGCGTGGCGTACCCTCAGCGGTGTCCTGGGTTCTGATCAGCCGGTGGCTTTCCAGTTTGCGGGTGGCGCCAGGTTCATCGAGCGGAAATTCCGCGTCAGCGCCAAAAGGGTGTTGACCGATGATTCCGATGACCTCGGCGTCGTCCACGATGGCCATGGTGGTTCCGCGGAACAACATCAGATATTTCTTCAAGTGTGCAATATTGGCCTCAGCCAGACTAAGGGGTAAGGCCATGAGGAAGTCGTCATCATGGCGCACCAGCCGGGTAAGCAAATAGGTGCGGCCTTTCGGATTGCATGCTGCAGCCCGCGGCGAGTGGATGTCTGATACCTCGTCCAGACTCTGGCTGAGCTGGCCATGGAGAAACTGCCGGGCAGACGGACCGCTTACCCTGACGACCACAAGATTTTCCAATAGCGCGTGGGCGGGTACTGAGAGCAATCGGATTGCGCGGGGCGTCGGTTTGATGGCTTCCGGCATGGAGCACTCCAAAGGGTGTATCGAAATGAAAGGTCACCGGTAAGTCTGTGGTGGTTGCCTGTTAGCTGTCTTCCCGTCTGTCAGGCCCAGCTTGGGCCGAGCCTGAAAGTCTGAGCCATACCCGAAGCTGTCTGAAAGCCGCAAGCTCGCAGTTACGGGGTGTCCCGGATTTGGGTGGCAGCGCTATAATCACGA
The DNA here is from genome assembly GCA_038329375.1 of Pseudomonadales bacterium. Taxonomy (GTDB): domain Bacteria; phylum Pseudomonadota; class Gammaproteobacteria; order Pseudomonadales; family Oleiphilaceae; genus Marinobacter. The sequence continues at coordinate 6,883 of JBBQMX010000081.1, forward strand.
CCATCGGTAACTTTAATGTGGTGTCGCGAAGCGTCAGTTTCAAGAGTGCCAGCTTTCCAAAAAGACGGCTTTCCGTGCTGGCACGGGCCTGGAATTGATTTCCGTTACGAAGTCGGACGAATAACCGGTCGTCGTCGACGCTGAGCCGGACGACCGACTCGGCGGACATCAGTAAGCCGCTGGCCCGGATTTGCCAGATGGCTCCTGCCGCTCCGATTGGTGAAAACCACAGGAGCAGGGGTGTACCTGCTGCACCAATCAACAGCGCCGAACCGGCCAATACCAACCAGGGCGCTGCGCCGATAATACCAGCACTCAGCGATGGATGGAGCCGAACGTCAATCCGGTTGGACACGTTGCACTATCATATCGACGATGGACTGTAGCTCCGGATCGTCAGGTTGCCCTCGTTGCATAA
>JBBQMX010000082.1:0-7248 GCA_038329375.1 Pseudomonadales bacterium
CAACAAGTGGGTCGGGACCGGCGGTACCTCACCGTTTGGCGCCAACGGTTACAACCCCGAAGGGTTCCGCATTGGCCAGAAAAACGGTCGCCACGGGCGCGCTGTCAAAGTCTGGGAAAAGCGGGATTTCCGCGACCTGGACGACAGCATTACCCTGGGTATCCGTAACATCAAGGTCGCCATGCGCAGGCTGCGTAAATTCGCCAGACAGGGTGCGGCTGACCAGCTCGATCTGGACGACACCATCAGCTCCACAGCCCGAAATGCGGGCTATCTGGATCTGAAAATGGTTCCGGAGCGGCATAACGCCATCAAAGTTCTGATTTTCTTCGACGTCGGTGGTTCGATGGACCCCCATATTCGGGTCTGCGAGGAGCTGTTTTCCGCAGCTCGGGCAGAGTTCAAGCACATGGAGTACTTCTACTTCCATAACTTTATTTATGAAAGTGTCTGGAAAGACAACATCCGGCGTATGAATGAATCCACAAGTACCTGGGATATCCTGCACAAATATACTTCGGACTATAAAGTCATTTTTGTCGGCGATGCCACCATGGCGCCCTACGAGATCGCCCAGCCTGGCGGCTCGATCGAGCACTGGAATGAAGAGGCCGGAGCCACCTGGTTTCAGCGGATGAGCGACCATTTCCGCAAAGTGGTGTGGTTGAACCCGTTGCCGGAGCAGTACTGGGGTGGCGGTGGTTCATTGGGAATGACTCAGCAACTGGTCAATAACCACATGTACCCGCTGACGATAGAGGGTCTGGAATCTGCCATGAAGCAGCTTAGTAAATAGAGGAGGAGACTAACAGGAAGGTAAAAAAGCCGATGCAGTTGAGGTGCATCGGCAAAGCTCGGCATATCAAACGACATCACCACAGGGTATAACGAGTGATGCCGCTGATTTAAATATGCAATGTATAGGCCATATTTATTAAGGTATTGAATTATAATCACTTATATTAGAATCCGCTCTCATTTTTCCGTAATGTCCCCGCGGCCACTCCCATAGATGTAAAGCTTTTCGACAAAGCAATTTGCCATTTGATGATCAGCTCCTCCCTGGTGATCATTGCTTAGGGTCGTTTGTGCTACTAAAGTTGAATATTGACGCCTACAGACGCTACCTCATTGGCTTTAAAACTGATATTCTCACGACTCTTTTCGAAGCTGAGACTTTAGTCTGGTTGTTTTTCAACCACTTTTCCTGTGAGTCAGGTGCGTCAATGATTAACGTCGTGGCGCGAGGGAAATCTCAGTCACTAACAACAGAAGTCAGGCCAGCGCTGCCCATAAGGCGTCAGGATCTGACCAGAACCTGTCAAATACTATAATCATAAGCGACAATCAGGAGATGGTGTGATGGATTTAGCGCAGTTCTATCAGGATAAATATCCACCTGGAGTGACCAGCGAAATCGACCTCAACAAATATCAGAGCATGGTTGATGTTTTTGATCAGTCGGTGAAGAAATACGCCGATCTTCCTGCCTTCAGTGCCGTCGGTGTTACCCTTAGCTATCGTGATCTTGACACCCAGAGCCGCAATTTTGCCGCTTGGCTACAAAACAAAACCAATCTGAAACCCGGTGACCGGATCGCCGTTCAGATGCCCAACCTGACTCAGTATCCGGTTGTGGTTTTTGGCGCGATGCGTGCCGGGCTTATCGTGGTGAACACCAACCCGCTCTATACCCCTCGCGAGATGGAACACCAGTTCAATGATTCAGGTGCCAAAGCGCTTGTGGTCCTTGCGAACATGGCTCATAACGCCGAGAAGGTCTTGCCGCAAACCAGCATCGAGCATGTGATCGTCACGGAAATCGCGGATATGCATCCGCCGCTCAAACGCACGCTGATGAACGCGGTAGTAAAACACGTGAAAAAGATGGTGCCGAATTTCAGTATTCCCCAGGCCCATAAATTGCCTGCGGTACTGGCTGCTGGCGCTCGTGAGAAGTTTACGGCGGTTGCCTGCAAGCAGGATGACATCGCGGTGTTGCAATACACCGGTGGCACTACCGGTGTTGCCAAGGGTGCGATGCTTACACACGGCAATCTGGTGGCCAACCTGTTACAAACACGCCCGATGATGGAAGATATTATTACGGAAGGTAAGGAGGTGATCATTGCGCCATTGCCGTTGTATCACATTTACTCCTTTACCCTGAACTGCGGCATCATGCTGGAAGCCGGCGCCCACAACGTGCTTATTCCCAACCCTAGAGACATCCCGGGGTTCGTCAAGGAGCTCAAGAACCACAAGTTCAGCGGTTTCCTCGGTCTCAATACCCTGTTTGTGGCGCTCTGCAATAACGAAGAGTTCAAGGCTCTGGACTTCAGTGCGCTGAAACTGACTTCGTCCGGCGGCATGGCGCTGACCAGCGACACGGCGAAGCTCTGGACCCGGGTGACGGGCTGTGAAATCAGTGAGGGCTACGGCATGACCGAGACCTCGCCGGTGGTTACCTTCAACCCCCACAGTGCGATCCAGCTTGGCACCATTGGCTTGCCGGTTTGCAATACCCAGATTAAAATCATTGATGACGACGGCAATGAGACGCCTCTGGGTGAGCCGGGTGAACTTTGCGTCAAAGGCCCGCAGGTCATGCGTGGTTACTGGCAGCGCCCGGAAGAGACCCAGAAGTCCTTTACTGAAGACGGGTACCTCCAGACCGGCGACATCGCCTTGATCCAGGAAGACGGTTACGTTCGAATTGTTGACCGGAAGAAGGACATGATTATCGTGTCCGGTTTTAACGTCTACCCCAACGAGATCGAGGATGTTGTGACCGGTCATCCCAAGGTGATTGAGTGCGCAGCGGTAGGCATTGCCGACGACAAGAGCGGTGAATCCGTGAAAGTATTCGTGGTGTCCTCCTCTCCGGACCTGACCGAAGGTGAGCTCAAGGAGTTCTGCCGTGAGCGCCTGACGGCGTATAAGGTGCCCAGGAAGTTTGAGTTCCGTGATGATCTGCCCAAGACCAACGTCGGTAAGATTCTGCGCCGTGAACTTCGCGATGGAGAAGCGAAAAAGAGTTAGCCGAAGCCCGATTTGCGTTCTGGTCGCGATATACTGCCGGCCAGGGCAACAGGCATCGAATGGAACCCTGCTCAGGCAGGGTTTTTTGTTGTGTTGATTCACCGGTATTAATCAGGGCATTGGTTTTCATGGGTCGCAAGGCAACAGGTGAGGAACAGTTAGAGCAATGCAACCAGTGGGAAGCTGCCCGCATTCGCAAGCTCGTTAGCCGGAAAAAAGACTCCCTGACACCCGGTGATCAGGAAAAAATCGATCAGTGGCTTGATCGGGGCCTGGCTCGTGTGCAGCAACGCCAGGCAGGCCACAAGCCAGCAAGCTATCCACCGGAACTGCCGGTTTCCGAGCGTATTGACGATATCCGGGCGGCGCTGGAACAGCACCAGGTCATTATCGTGGCGGGTGAAACCGGGTCAGGCAAAACCACTCAGATTCCCAAGCTGTGTCTTAATGCCGGGCGTGGCACCCGGGGCCTGATTGGTCATACCCAGCCCCGCCGCATAGCCGCGCGCAGCGTAGCAGCACGACTCTCTGAAGAGCTCGGAGAAAATCCGGGCGAGCGGGTCGGTTTTCAGATCCGCTTTACTGACACCACGTCCGAGCAGTCCCAGATCAAAGTCATGACGGATGGCATCCTGCTGGCAGAAGTTCAGCATGACCGGTTTCTTGACCGCTACGACACTCTGATCATTGATGAAGCCCATGAGCGAAGCCTCAACATTGACTTCCTGCTGGGCTATTTGCGTCAGTTGTTGCCCAAACGCCCGGACCTCAAGATTATCATCACCTCGGCGACTATCGAGGTGGGGCGGTTCAGCGAGTTTTTCAACGATGCACCGGTGATTGAAGTGTCCGGTCGTACCTATTCGGTCGACGTCTGCTATCGGCCAATGGCGGGTGATGACGAGGACAAAGACCAAGGCTGGACCGAAGGTGTGCTGTCTGCGTTGGAGGAGATCGGGCAGCACGAGCGCAGTCATCGTCAGCCTCCCGGTGACGTACTGGTGTTCCTGCCCGGTGAGCGGGAAATTCGCGCCATGAGCCGTAACCTGCGCCATGCGGAACTGCTCCATACCGAGGTTATTCCACTTTATTCACGGCTGAGCAATAAAGAACAGAATCGGGTTTTCCAGTCCCACAGTGGCCGCCGACTGGTGCTGTCCACCAACGTAGCTGAAACCTCACTGACCGTACCGGGCATCCGCTATGTGGTCGATACCGGGGTGGCCCGCATAAGCCGCTATAGCGTGCGCTCCAAAATCCAGCGTCTGCCTATCGAGCCGATTTCCCAGGCCAGTGCCAATCAGCGTTCGGGACGGTGCGGCCGGGTAGCCCCCGGTATCTGTTTTCGGCTCTACGATGAAACCGATTTTCTCAACCGCCCTGAGTACACGGACCCGGAAGTTCTGCGCACCAATCTGGCGTCGGTCATCCTTCAAATGTCCAGTTCCGGGCTTGGGGAAATCCGCCGGTTCCCTTTTCTGGACGCCCCGGATAACCGCCAGATCAATGATGGCTACAAGCTGCTGGAAGAACTGGGTGCGGTGGATGACAAGCGCAGGCTTACCGGCCTCGGGCGGACCATGGCGAGGCTGCCTCTGGACCCGAGGCTGGCCCGAATGCTGGTGACCAGCGCCGAGCTGGGCAGTCTTTCGGAAACCCTGGTTATTATTGCCGGCCTCAGTATTCAGGATCCCCGGGAGCGCCCTCAGGACAAACAGCAGGCTGCCGATCAGGCTCACGCGCCGTTCAATGATCCTGATTCCGATTTTGCGAGTTTCCTGAACGTCTGGAATTTCTATGAAGAGCAACGCCAGACGGTGTCACAGAATCAGTTAAAGAAAATATGCCAGAAACATTTCCTGTCCTGGATGCGAATGCGTGAGTGGCGGGATATTCATCGTCAGTTGGCTTTAATCTGCCGGGAACAGAAACTCACTCTTAACAGGACGCCGGCTACTTATGACAGTCTGCACAAAGCCATTCTGGCGGGGTTGCTGGGCCAGGTCGCTACCAAGCTGGAGAAGCGTGAATACCTCGCGACCCGTAACCGGAAAGTACTGATTTTTCCCGGCTCAAAGTTAGCGAAAACCTCGCCCAAATGGATTGTGGCGGCAGAAATTGTTGAGACCAGCCGCGTGTTTGCCCGTGTTGTGGCGAGGATCGAGCCGGAATGGGTCGAACCGCTGGCGGCGCATGTGGTGAAACGGCAGTATTTCGAGCCGCACTGGGAGCGCAAGCGGGCTCAGGTGATGGGCTACGAGAAAGTCACGCTTTATGGTCTTGACGTTATCCCCAGGCGCCGGATTGCTTACAGCAAGGTAGACCCGGCAGAGTGCCGGCTGCTTTTTATCCGGCGGGCGCTGGTTGAAGGAGAATACGATACCGGTGCGCCGTTCATCGAGGCCAATCGCCAGTTGCTTGATTCGGTTGAGAATCTGGAGCGTAAAACCCGCCGGCGGGACCTGCTGGTGGATGAGCAGGCTTTGGTGGATTTCTATGACCAGCGCCTGCCGGCTGACATCGTCAGTGGCCGGCATTTCGAGACCTGGTGGCGATCTCTTGATGAGACCGGGGTCAAAAATCTGGAACTGACTGAAGAGGATGTACTGCAGCGGCCCCTGGACAGCGGGGCGGTGGCGCAATTTCCGGACCACCTTGAGTGGGAGGGGGTAAGGTATCCGCTCGACTACCAGTTTGAGCCGACAGAAACTGATGACGGCGTTACCTTGAAGGTGCCGTTGATGGCTCTCAAGCAACTGCCTGCGCAACGGCTGGAATGGTTGGTTCCGGGATTGGTGAGAGAGAAATGCATCGCGCTGGTAAAGAGCCTGCCGAAAGCGATTCGTCGCAATTTTGTTCCGGTGCCCGACTTTGTGGACGCCGCACTGGATAATATGACGGCCTCCAATGAGCCGTTAACTCAGACACTTGCTGAACAGCTTCGACGCATGACCGGTGTGCGTATTGCGCCGGAAGCCTGGCAAGCAGTCGAGCTTTCCAGCTATCTTCGGATGAATCTGCGGGTGGTCGATGACAAAGGTGACATCGTCGCTCAGGGCCGGGATATCGAAAAACTGCAAGATCGGCTAGATAAGCAGGCGGAAGCGGCTCTGAAAACAACGGAACCCAACACTGACAGCCTGAGCGAGCAGGTTACCGCCCGGGACTGGCAATTCGGTATCTTGCCTGCTGCCATGCAAACCGAGCGGGGCGGTATGCAGGTTACTGTATACCCGGCGCTGGAAGATATGGGGGACCGCGTCAGGACCACCCGTTTTCTTGATCCGCTAACGGCAGAAGACAGCATCCGACGCGCCGTCGCGCGGCTTGTTCTGATTCGCCTCGGCAATACCCTCAACGATATTGAACGCCGGTTGCCCTTGTTCAAAGCCTCTGGTTTGCTGTTTGCCCCGATTGGTAAAGCCAGTGCTCTGTTGGATGATCTGTTGCTGGCGACCGCTATGTTCCATTTTGTCCCGGACAGCTTGCCCCGTTCCGAGCGAGAGTTCCAGGCCATGTTCGATACTGGACGGGCGGATTTCCTGCCGGTACTGGAAGCGGCGGACGAGCGCCTCAATAGCGCGCTGAAAGGCTATAACCGACTGATGAAACAGCTCAAAGGCAAGATTAACCTGGCGTTAGCGAACAGCATGGCGGACCTGAAATTTCAGCTCCAGAACCTGGTGTATCCCGGATTTATCAGCGCCACCCCGGACCGGTGGCTGGCGAATTTCCCCCGTTATTTTGAGGCCGCCGATGTGCGTCTTGAGAAGATGCCCAGAGAGATGGGCAGGGAGCGGGAGTTCCTTCACAGCATCGAGCCTTTGTGGGCCCGTTACGCTAAAAAACGGGACGATCACCAACGCCAGGGCGTGCGGGACTCGGAGCTGGTGTTGTATCGCTGGATGCTGGAAGAGTATCGGGTATCGTTCTTTGCGCAGCAGTTGGGTACAGATCTTACCGTGTCGGTAAAACGACTCGATAAGCAGTGGGAAAAGGTGCGAGTCTGAACATGGCTGGGGCAGGGCATCTTTGGTCGGGTGTGTTAAGCTTCACCACATAACAGAACTGTATTTCATTAACATGTCGTGGGGTAATGCGTGATTAAAGCCGTCATTAGCGGAACCGGACTTTATACTCCGCCAGCAACAATAGATAACGATGAACTTGTCCAGTCCTTCAACGCCTACGTTGAGCTCTATAACG
>JBBQMX010000083.1:0-7218 GCA_038329375.1 Pseudomonadales bacterium
AGAAGCCGAGAAGTCTGCTGAGTAAGCCAGACGGTATTCAGTCAAACGCGGCGCTGATCACATCCTGATAGTTGCGGATACGCTGTACGTAGTGGACGGGCTCATAGCCACGGGCGTAGCCGTGGCGGGTGCTGGGGTAATAGCGTTTGTCGGCTTTCAGGGGCAGTACTTCTTTCATGTCTTCCCAGGAATCCGGGTTCTTGCCCAGATCCCGGGCCAGTTGGCGGGCATCCAGCAGGTGGCCGCGGCCAATGTTATAGCTGGCCAGGGCCAGGAAGGTGCGGTCCGGTTCCGGTATGGTGTCCGGCAGCCGGCGGTGACGATCCGCCAGGTAACGGGCGCCACCATCGATGGCAGCGGCCGGGTCCAAACGATTCATTACCCCGAGGGATTCGGCGGTGTTCCGCGTCAGCATCATAATGCCTCGCACACCGGTCGGCGATATCGCGGCCGGGTCCCAGTGTGATTCCTGATAGGACAGCGCTGCGAGCAGTTCCGCCGGCATGCCGGTTGCCAGTTCGGCTTCCGCGAAGCGTTTGATGAACTTGGGCAGTCGATCATCAATGCGCTGGTTCAGAGCCCTGAGATCGACAAAATCGAAATCACCTATGTAGGCGTAGAATCGGTTCTCCACATCTCCAATGGCTTCATCACCGGCCTGGCTATTCATCCATGCCCGGGTGTCATTGGCGAGATTGTCTGAGCCTGCAGGCAAATACCAGCCCAGATTGTTGCCGCTGGTGAGGTTCATCGCGACTTCCAGATGGGGGAAGTGGCGGCGCATGATCTGCACAATATTGGAGTCGGCTACGGTGCAGTCGAGCCTTTTTTCGGCCACTTCAGACAGCAGCATTTCGGTGGTCAGATTTTCATCTTCGGTAAACTCGAGGCCGTCATGAGTAGCTGCGAAGGCTGTCAGAGTTTCAGCGTAGCTTGAATCGGCGGTCACGGAAATGCCTACAGCAATCATGCCTTCCGGCAGCCTTGGCATCGGACGCATTTCCCGGTGGCACACCAGCTGTTCTGTTATTTCGGTGTGAGCGGGCCCGCGGACAAACAGTTTATCCCGGGAGGGCAGGTGCGTGAGACCGGCGGCTGCCAGGTGAGTGTCGCCATTTTCCAGCGCCTGAAGCACTTCGGCGGTGGAGTCAAGCATGGTCCAGTTGACCTCCCAACCTTTACTCTGGGCGAACTGATTGACGAGACTATGTTCCGGCCCGATCGGATTTTCATGGCGGTCGAGATAATAGGTAGTGGAGCCATTGCGAGTGGCTACATGAAGTATGCCGCTTTCTTCGGGGGGGGGCAGCTGTGCTTTTTCTGACGGATTGTCGGCTGGGGGTTCAGCGGCTGACGTGGTGTTGTCCCCGCAACCGGTTGACATCAATATCGAAGTAAAGAACGCCATACCGGCAACCAATCGAAGCATAGCGTCAGTATCCTTTTACATTAATTCTATTACTTTTACGTAATAATACCTACAGTGTATCACTTTTGCGCGCAGCTTTAACGGCTCTTGCCTTGATGACCATTGTTATAGGGCTCTGCTGGGTGCGACGACGATGGGTGTCTGTACGGTAATTCTGGCGGGAGTTATCCAGTTACAGACTGGATAATCAGCGCTGTGGTGCTGGAGCGGAAGGGCCTGCCGGGATTCGGCAGACCCACGCCCGGTTAGCGATCAGATCAGGTTATAGACAAATACTACGGCCACTGCGACCGGGGCGAAATAGCGCAGGGTGCGATACCACAATGAGAATGCGGCGGGTGACATCGACAACTCCTGCTCGAGGGTTTCCCGCGTCATCACCCAGCCGGCAAACACGGCTACCAGTAACCCGCCCAAAGGCAGCAGAATATTGGCTGTGAAGAAGTCCAGCAGGTCAAAAATGGTCTTGCCCTCAAACATGCTGAACATGCCCAATGGCGCGAAGTCTGACCACAGGTTCAGGGAGAGAATGGACGCCATACCCAAAGCCCAACAGGCAATACCGGCGCTCAGAGTGCTGACCGTGCGGTTCATGCCCTTGCGCTCTTCCAGCCACTCCACCAGCGGTTCCAGTAGCGAGATACCGGAGGTCCAGGCGGCGAACACCAGCAGCACAAAGAACAGCGTACCGAACAGGCTGCCCATGGGCATCTGGCCAAAGGCCAGCGGCAGAGTCTGGAAAATCAGCCCGGGCCCGGCACCCGGTTCAAGACCATTGGCGAACACAATCGGGAAGATTGCGAGCCCGGCCAGCAGGGCCACACCGGTATCCATCACCGACACGGTAATGGAGGTTTTGGCGATGGAGATATCCTTCGGCAGGTAAGACCCGTAGGCCATCATGACCGCCATACCCAGGCTGAGGGTAAAGAAGGCATGACCAAGGGCAACCAGTATCCCGGAGGTTGTCAGTTTGGAGAAATCCGGCTGGAACAGGAACGCGACGGCCTGACCGAAAAAACCGGTGGTCATTGCGTAGCCAGCCACAAGCAACAGTAATACGAACAATGCGGGCATCAAGATACTGACCGCCCGTTCAAGTCCGAATCGCACGCCTTTAGCGACCACCAGCATAACCAACGCCATAAACACCGTATGCCATAACAACAAGGTGACAGGGCTGCCCAGCAAGTTGGTAAAGATGGCGCCAATTTCATCGGCAGACTGGCCTGCCAGTTGTCCTGTCGCAGCAGTGCCCACATAAGACATGGCCCATCCGCCAATCACCGAATAAAATGACAGGATGAGGAAAGCCGCCAGTACGCCCGTGGCGGCCAACCAGCGCCAGGCCGGATTAGCCCCGTCCCGTTCGGTAATCAACTGGATGCTGCGGACCGGGCTGTTGCCGCCTCTGCGACCAATCAGAACCTCCGCCATCATGATCGGCAGACCGACAGCCGCAATACAGAGCAGATAGACCAGAACGAACGCTCCGCCGCCATTTTCACCGGTGATATAGGGAAACTTCCAGATATTGCCGAGCCCCACTGCAGAGCCGGTGGCGGCGAGAATAAACGCCAGGCGTGAGGACCACATGCCCCGTTTGACACTGGCTGGGTTGATAGCGCCGTTGGCACTGGTGGAAGACGACTTGCTCATTGTTTTCTCCTGATGGCTGTTGTTGTTTTCGGGGCAGACCGCCAGGCAACTGGCGGTCTGCTGGGTCCCGGCTACCGGGTTGTGTGTTTGAAACGCTCTTCTGCCATTTGATTGGCGATCACTCCGGTGGGTAAACCTTCGTTGACGGAACGAACAAAAATTTCATCCAGTGTGTTACCGATGGCTTCGACATGGCGGCGGACGGCATGAGGGTCCGGCCCCTGACGCTCGTAATAAACATCAATGATGCCGCCAGCATTAATTACGAAGTCTGGAGCGTAGAGAATGCCCCGATTCCACAGAGTATTATCGTGCCTTGGACTTGCCAGCTGGTTGTTAGCCGCGCCAGCAACGATAGGAGCTTGCAGGCGATTGATAGAGTCATCGTTTAATACCGCACCCATAGCGCAGGGTGCTACTACATCCACCGGCAAGCTGAGGATCTCGTTGGCGCTGGCAGCAACGGCCCCCAGCTCATCGACGGCGCGCTCCACCTGGTCCTGATGAATGTCGGAAATCCATAATTGCGCGCCAGCTTCTTTCAGGTGTTGGGCTAATCGGTACCCGACATTGCCGATGCCCTGTATGGCCACCTTGATACCTTCAAGATCATTGCGGCCTAATTTGTGCTGAACTGCCGCTTGCAGACCGACGAAAGTGCCGTAGGCGGTGGCCGGCGAAGGGTCACCATTGGAAGGCCTGCCATCGAAGCCCGGACGCTCGGCGATACCGGCGACGTGGGCAGTGTGGCGCCCCATGACTTTAAGGTCTGCCACGCTGGTGCCGGAATCTTCTGCTGCAATGTATAACCCGCCGAGCTGATTGAGAAAACGACCCATGGCTTCCAGCAAGGCGTCACTTTTGTGTTCGCGGGGGTCGCCAATGATGACCGATTTGCCACCGCCCAGATTCAGGCCAGCCAGGGCGGATTTATAGGTCATGCCACGGGATAGCCTGAGGGCATCGCGCAAGGCTTCTTCATCGCTGGCGTAAGGGAACATTCTACAGCCGCCAAGAGCGGGGCCCCGGGAGGTGTTGTGAACGGCAATAATGGCGCGCAGGCCGGTCTCGGGATCACAATAAAAAGACAGATGTTCGTGGTTATCGAACTCGGGATGCGTAAAGACAGTCATATTCGATGCTCCCTTGCCATCATGTCAGGGGCGGCAAAGCGGGAATGTGCGACGGGAAACACTGAAGTTGGTGCGGGCAAGTGGCCGTAATAGCCTGCCCTCGCGGAAACACTGAGCAATAACATGCAGAAATCCTCTTCCACTTTGCCGGATCACGGCGTTCGCGGTCGTTTTGTTTTTTTGGCGTCCCGGCGGATAAGCCGGTTGACTGATTTCCAGTGGTCGGTGCCTTTTTGGGGCCTGACAGGTGAAGAATAGAAGGGGTTTACGTTAACGTCAATGCTAAAAAAGCAAACCGCCTTATGCTGCTGTTCACGGCATAGGGGGTTTTCCCATTCGTTATTCCTCAGAGCGTCTGTTATGATGCCGGTCTTCCTACCTCGAAGGATTTCGTCTTTTAAAGGCGAACCCCATCCGATACGACCTTTCAGAGGACGGCGCCAGCAAAATCGCGCGACCGTAGTCGTTATACATTCGATGACTAGTTCACGGTCTTCCCCGCATTTTGGTGGGCAAGAACCGCAAGAGATATTAATTATGGATTTTTCTTCACTCGGTTTGTCCGAGAAGCTGGTACGTGCAACTGCAGACCAGGGTTATGACACCCCTTCACCCATCCAGGCTCAGGCTATTCCGGCTGTTTTGTCCGGTCAGGATGTGATGGCTGCAGCCCAGACGGGTACCGGCAAAACCGCTGGCTTTACGCTGCCTTTATTGCAGCGGCTGGCAGAAACACCGCGTCAGGGTAAGGGTATTCGTGCCCTGATTCTCACGCCGACTCGTGAATTGGCGGCCCAGGTAGCGGCCAGTGTCGAGCTCTACAGCAAATACATGCCGACCTCGTCTGCGGTGGTATTCGGCGGTGTCAAGATTAACCCGCAGATTGCCAAACTGCGTCGTGGTGTCGACATATTGGTCGCAACGCCGGGCCGCCTGATGGATCTGCACCAGCAGGGCGCCGTACGTTTTGACGGCGTTGAGACGCTGGTACTGGACGAAGCCGACCGCATGCTGGACATGGGCTTTATCCGGGACATCCGCAAGATACTGGCGCTGCTGCCAGCCAAGCGTCAGAACCTGATGTTCTCGGCGACCTTCTCCGGCGATATCCGCAAGCTGGCGGAAGGTATGCTCAACAACCCGGTATTGATTGAAGTAGCGACTCGCAATGCGACTGCAGATAATGTGGATCAGACCGTTTACCCGGTCGACCAGAGCCAGAAATCTGCGCTGCTCAGTCAGCTGGTCAAGCACAATGACTGGCAGCAGGTACTGGTTTTTACCCGTACCAAGCACGGTGCTAATCGCCTGACCCAGAAACTGGAAAAAGACGGCATTACTGCTGCCGCGATTCACGGCAATAAATCTCAGGGTGCCCGGACCCGTGCCTTGCACGAGTTCAAGCAGGGTTCTGTGAGGGTGCTGGTAGCAACGGATATTGCTGCCCGTGGTCTCGACATCAAGCAATTGCCGCAAGTGGTTAACTTTGAGCTGCCGAATGTGCCGGAAGACTATGTGCACCGTATCGGCCGTACCGGTCGCGCGGGTGAAAGTGGGCACGCGCTGTCACTGGTCAGCGCCGATGAGCTCAAATTTCTGGCAGGAATCGAGCGCCTGATCAAGAAAGATATTCCGCGCAAGACCATCGAAGGTTTTGAGCCAACTGGTCGTGCGTCTGCCGCCCCCAAGCCTGGCTCCCGTCCCAGTGGTGGCCGCGGTGGCAATGGCGCCCAGAATCGCGGACGCAGCAGTGGCAACGGTGGGGGCAATAGTAGTGCGCCGTCACGGCGTCCGGCTGTCCGTCGACAGAGCGCCTGATTTCAGGGCCTGATATCAGGCCATCTGCGATTTTTTCGGATGGCCTGATGTTGTCATTTTTCGTTGCTTAATCTTCTTTGCTTGCCTCTACTTCGATTTTCCCATCTGTTCGTGTCAGATCCCTCGTAAATTCCGATGTTGTCTTATCAGCCGAGATAATCTTATCAGCATGTGGTAAAAATGAGCTGTGCGCGGATATCCGCTCGGTAAAGCAGATCACTCGACTAGTCCGATTAAACATGACCACCGACCAGAAACAGAACAATACCCGACCGGTCGCTTCCAGCACAACGCTGGCGAAAGCCTCCCGGCTTTTGCGCACGGTTGCAAAAGTCTTCCCGACCGGAGGCACCTTGTCCCGTATTGCCCGGGAGGTGGGAATGAACACTGCCACAACGCATCGTCTGCTGACGGCGCTGGCCCATGAAGGATTGCTCACCTTTGATCCCTACGCCAAGACCTACCATGTCGGCTTTGAACTACTGCAGATTGCCGAGTCAGCGCAGGCGGTGGCACCGGATTTAAAGTTGCGTCATCATCTGCGACCGATGCTGGCCAGCATTGCGCGACGCACCGAAGAATCCACATACCTTTCCATACGCGCCAATCGCGATTCCGTGTGTATTGATCTGACAGAGGGCACGTATCCTATCAGCGCCAATACTCTGGTGGCAGGCGCGCGTCGGCCTCTTGGCGTAGGTGCGGGCGCAATGGCGCTACTGGCCGCTTTGCCTCCGGAGGAAGGTGACCGGATGGTATTACAGAATCAGGAACGCTATGAGCGCTACTCCGGTATTACCCTGGCAGAGGTGGGGCAAGGCCTGAGCGAGTGCCGTCGATTGGGCTTTGCGTTCAACAACGGGCGTATCGTGCCGGAAGTCGCGGCGCTTGGGGTGGCTTTCAGAGTGCCGGATAGCGGGCACTATGTAGCGATCAGTGTGGCGTCCGTGGTGTCTCGTATGCACACCGAACGCCGGCAACTGGTTATCGATGTCATTCGGGATGAAATTCGTCAGTGGGTCTCGCAAACGGCGGATCATCTGACTTTTTAAGGAAGCCGTGCTGAGAGCCGTTTCCGCCATTCTTTTGGGTAAGCCCTATATTCCGCCCTGCAAACCTAGAATTCGTTTTTATAATCCTCAGATCTATCAGATCTTGTATCCACTTACATTATAAACT
>JBBQMX010000084.1:0-7207 GCA_038329375.1 Pseudomonadales bacterium
CGTTTCTCGACCGCGTGCTCGCTGGCGTCAAAGTTGGCTCGCTCTGGTTTGCCCGGGCAGGCGGCGTGATGATCCTGCTGACCGTGGCCCTGGTCACCATCGAAGTGGCCTCACGGGTGTTTATCGGTCGTTCAGCTGTCCACGCCACCGAACTGACCGGTTATATCATGGCCATCAGTGCCAGTTGGTCCTTCGCCTACACCCTGATGTGCAAGGCACACATTCGCATTGATGCCCTGTATCTGACCTTTCCCATGAAAGTTCGAGGCGTGCTTGACCTGGTCGCGCTATTGGCATTGGCCATGTTCTCCATCCTGGTGGTCGACGCGGTTTTCGGAGTCCTCAGCCACTCTTACAGCGGCGGCTCCACCGCCAACACTCCGTTAGGCACTCCCTTGTGGATGCCACAGGCGCTGTGGTTTGTGGGATTAATCTGGTTCGGTTTTGCCGTGTGCATGGTTTCCCTGAGAGCCTTTTTCGGCTTGCTCGGCGGCGACACCGAAGGTGTGCAGAAACTGGCGGGCAGCCCGACGCTGGACGAACAAATTGAAGACGAAAACAAGGAAGCACGCTCATGATCATTACCGCGCTGCTGATTCTGATGGTTCTGCTGCTTATGAGCGTTCCTGTTGCTGCTACGCTGATTGCGCTGGCCCTGCTGCTTGCAGAGCTGTTCTCGCCCTTCCCGCTGATCAACGCGATGGGGGATGTACTCTGGTCTGCGTCTGACAAATATCTGCTGATCGCCATACCGCTGTTTATCCTGCTGGGCGAGATTCTGGTGCGCACCGGCATTGCCCGCGGCACCTACCGTTCCCTGGAAAGCTGGATGTCCTGGCTGCCGGGCGGTCTGCTGCACGCCAACATCGGCACCGCGACCCTGTTTTCGGCCACCTCCGGTTCCAGTGTCGCCACGGCGGCCACCATCGGCACAGTCGCGTTGCCGCAAGGGAAAGAAATGGGTTATGACCCCAAGCTGTTCACCGGCTCGATTGCCGCCGGCGGCACCCTGGGCATCATGATTCCTCCGTCGATCAACCTGATTGTTTATGGATTTCTGACCGAAACCTCGATTCCGCAGCTGTTTGCTGCAGGTCTGCTACCGGGCCTTCTGCTTGCCCTCATGTTCATTGTTGGTACCGCGCTGATCTGTATCTGGAAGCCGAGCCTGGGAGGGCCGAGCGTGTCACACAGCTGGGGGGATCGTTTTTCCGGCCTCAAACACCTGGTGCCGGTGTTGACGCTGTTCGGTATTGTGGTTGGGTCCATCTATGCTGGCGTGGCAACGCCTACCGAAGCGGCCTCCCTGGGTGTGCTGGGCGCGCTGATGATTGCAGCATTTATGGGAAAGCTGTCGGTGCGCGTTATTACCGAAGCGCTGGACGGCACCATGAAGACCACCGGCATGATAATGCTGATCATCATTGCTTCGTATTTCCTGAACTTCGTGCTGGCCTCTGCCGGTGTTACCCGGGAGCTGACTGGTTTTCTGGAAAACGCCGGCCTCGGTCCCTACTCGACATTGTTCCTGGTGATCCTGCTCTACATCATCCTCGGTTTCTTCATCGAGACACTGTCGCTGATGGTCATCACCATTCCTATCGTCGCACCCGTCATCATTGGCATGGGCTTCGATCCGGTCTGGCTCGGCATCCTTATTATTCTGCTGATCGAAATGGCGCTGATCACACCGCCGGTGGGCCTCAACCTATACGTGGTGCAGGGTGTGCGCGAGAGCGGACCGTTCAGCGACGTGATGAAAGGCGCCATGCCCTATGTCGGCATAATGTTCCTTATGGCGATCGTGCTGGTGCTGTTCCCGCAAGTGGCCACGTTCCTTCCTGAACTAATGAAGTGACCCTCCATGAACCCCGTTATCGGAGTGACTCAATGACAACGTTCCAAATTGCAGACATCGAGGAAACCATTCATGTTGAAATCCATGAGCTGATCATTGCCGGTTGGGCAGGGCGAGAGCAAGCCGCCATTGACGAGCACATCGAGGAGCTTAAAGAGATCGGTGTGAAGCCACCTTCCGACACCCCCCTGTTTTACCGTGTGGCGGCTAACCAGATGACCACAGCACCGGATATTCAGGTACTCGGCGACGCATCCAGCGGTGAAGTGGAGGTGGTATTGATTGGTACCGATCAAGGCACCCTCGTGGCCATCGGCTCTGACCATACTGATCGCGAAGCCGAAGCCTGGTCGGTCGCCCATTCCAAGCAGGTCTGCGCCAAGCCGGTCAGCAAAATGGTCTGGCAACTGGACAGCATTATCGAGCACTGGGATGAGTTGCAGATGGCCTCCTACGCCACTATCGACGGTAACGAAGTGCTCTATCAGGAAGGCCCGGTAACAGGATTGCTCCACCCTACGGACCTGCTACGGCGCTTTGGCCTGAATGAGCCACAACTGGCGCCAGGCCAAGCGATGCTATGCGGAACATTACCGGTAATCGGAGGCGTGCGCCCGGCCCAGGCGTTTCGCATGGTACTCAAAGACCCCATGACCGGACGCGAGCTGGAACACCGATACAATCTCCAGACTATGCCGGTTGTCGCATGAAACGGGCCATCAACCCGGGTCTGCTGGGCGGAGAAGCTGGCGATAAGGCAACACTGGCGACGCTACTCACCGGCATGGCGGAGGGTAAGTGGCATGCTTCAGACCTGCTTGAGGCCTGTACTTCGAACACTCGCGCCAAAGACAATGTTCAGGCCCGGATATACACGAGGCGGTTCGAGGAAACCGCCCGCGCCGAAGCCGCTGCCGCCGACCAACTACGCGCCGGTGGTGTGCAGATGGGGCAACTGGCGGGCCTGCCTATTGCTCTGAAGGCGCTGTTTGATGTCGCCGGAGAGGTCACCCACTCCGGCTCCAGGGGCTGGCAGCAGCCCGCCGAGCGGGATGCAATCATAGTAACGCGTTTACGGCGTGAGGGTGCCGTGATCACCGGGCACACCAATATGACCGAGTTTGCCTACTCCGGCCTGGGCCTTAACCCCCATTACGGCACCCCTGACAACCCCCTGGCTGCCGGCAGAATTCCCGGCGGTTCATCCTCCGGAGCTGCCGTTGCAGTCGCCCAGGGCATGGCAGCTGCGGCGATTGGAACCGATACCGGAGGATCCGTTCGCATTCCCGCTGCCTTTTGCGGCCTGGTGGGGTTCAAACCCTCACAATATCGCGTGCCTCGGGAGGGCGCCTTCCCGCTTTCGGACAGCCTGGATTCCATTGGCCCGATTGCACGAAGCGTAGCCTGCTGTGCCCGGCTTGATGCTGTGCTATCAGGTCAGCCCCACCAAGCCCTGGCGCCGGTCAGTCTTCGTGGGCGTCAGTTCGTAGTGCCCGGTGATTACATGCTCGAGGGCATGGACAGCGTGGTAAGCGAGGCATTTACGCGCAGCTTGCAACTGTTGGAGAAAGCCGGAGCGACCATCATTGAAGCACCAGCCCCCGTGCTCGCAAGTTTGCCCGAACTCATGGAAGGCGGTGGTTTTACGGCAGCAGAAAGCTACTTCATTCACCGGAACTGGCTGGCGGAACACGGCGAGCAATATGATCCCCGCGTGCGCGTGCGCATTGAAAAGGGTGCTGCCATGAGCGCCGCTGATTACCTTGAGTTGTGCCGCCGACGCCAGGAAAAAAAGCACCAGGCGGACGAATGGCTGCAGGCCTATGACGGCCTGCTGGCACCCACTGTTCCGGTAGTTCCTCCACGCACGGAAGAAGTGGCGAATGACGAGGATTACGCGCGCCTCAACCTGCTGATCCTGCGCAATCCCACGGTAGCCAACCTGCTTGATCTTTGCTCCATCACCCTCCCGAACCACCAGCCGGGAGCACTTCCGAGCGGGCTTATGCTGGTCGGGCGTAACGGGGCAGATGCCGAATTATTGCGCCAGGCACAGGCCATCGAAACGGTGTTGTGAATCGCTTGTTGCCCATCGGCTGAACCTACCATGAACAGCAGAGGAAACAACGACCATGTCTGACACCAATCCGGCCGCCGACACAACCGTCACTGACTCCCGCTCTGGTGGCGAGAATGCCCGCCGCATTCTCAGGCGTGACCCTGACCCTCATATGTTTCGCCCAATAAAATTCCGCTCTGTCGAAGCTCGCAACAAGATCATGCTCTCCCCCATGTGTCAGTATTCGGGGCAGGACGGGCTCTCTAATGACTGGCACTTCGTCCATCTTGGCGCCAGGGCTGCTGGCGGCGCAGGCTGGGTGTTCACCGAAGCGGTACATATTGAACCCCGAGGCCGGATCACCCCTAACTGCCTGGGTTTGTGGAACGACGAACAGCGAGACCGGCTGGCTCGCATTGCCGGATTCGTGGCAGACCAAGGTGCCGTGCCGGGTATCCAGCTCGGCCACGCGGGCCGCAAAGCCTCTGTTGGACGCCCCTGGGAGGGCTCGCGCCCCTTGGAGGTCAACGAAGGCGGCTGGGATAATCTGGTGTCCGCCTCTGCCCTGCCCTATGCCAGCAACTGGCACGTGCCTGAAGCCATGTCGACAGACCAGATTGCTGAATCCCTGGCGGCCCTGAAAGCCAGCACCCGCAGAGCCCGGGAAGCCGGTTTCAAAGCACTGGAACTGCATGGTGCCCATGGCTATCTGATCCACCAGTTTCTTTCACCGTTGAGCAACCTGCGTGAAGACGCCTACGGTGGTACATTTGAAAACAGGATTCGCTTTTTACAAGAATCCATTGCGGCGGTGCGAGAAGAATGGCCAGATGACCTGCCACTGTTCCTGCGACTATCTTGCACCGATTGGGTCAACGGCGGCTGGAGCCTCGAAGATACCGTGCAACTGGCCATTTTGTTGAAATCACAGGGCGATGTGGATCTGATCGACTGCTCATCCGGCGGCAATGACCCTCGACAGCAGATCCCGATCCATCCGGGCTATCAGATTCCCCTGGCACAGGAGGTGCGTGCGAAGGCCGACATCGCCACCGGGGCTGTCGGCCTGATTCACAGTCCTGACCTGGCAGAATCGGTTATTGCCAATGGCCAGGCGGATTTGGTAATTCTTGGCAGGGCACTGCTCGCCGATCCAGCCTGGCCGCTCAGGGCAGCCGCTAGTCTCAAGGCAGAAACCGCAGAGTGGCCCAAACAGTACGAGCGCTCAAACATTTTCTGAGTAATCGCGCGCCATTCGGTCCGGCAAGAAGCAAAGAAGAGAGGACACCATGAAACTTTTAAAGCTGAATGCAGACATGGGCGAAAGCTTTGGCCCCTGGGTGATGGGGCGTGATCATGAAGTGATGCCCTTTGTGGATCTCGCCAATATCGCCTGCGGATTTCATGCCTCCGATCCCGATGTGATGCGCCGGACCATCCATATGGCAGCGCAGCATAAAGTCAGCATTGGCGCCCATCCCGCCTACCCCGATCTGGTGGGTTTCGGGCGGCGCTCGATGGCGTGCTCAGCCGGGGAAATCGAGAACCTGGTGCTCTATCAACTGGGCGCACTGGCGGGAATCTGTCGGGCCGAAGGCACCGAGGTGAGCTACGTAAAACCCCATGGCGCACTCTATAACGACATGGCCAAAAATCCCGATATTTTCAACGCTGTTGCCCGCGCAGTACAGGCCTTCGACCCGGCTTTGCCGCTGATGACCCTGGCAACCCGGGATACCACTCCGATCCGCAAACTCGCCGATGAGCAAGGTATCGCACTCTGGTTTGAAGCCTTCGCTGACCGCGCCTACGATGCAGAAGGCCACCTGGTTTCCCGAGCCAAACCGGGGGCCGTGCATCACGCGACGGACACCATCCTCGAGCAGGCGAGACGGATTGCCACAGGGCAGCCACTGACAGCGAGCGATGGCAGTGATCTGGTGCTCGAAACAGACACCCTATGCGTCCATGGCGACAATGAGGAATCAATCGCTGCAGTGCGCGCCATCCGTCAAATGCTGAACGCTCTTCAAAAGGAGTCATAAGCTGCATGACTAAGCCAACCCTGGAGCGCGCAGGCCTTGACGGCTGGATGGTCAGACTCTTCGATACCATTGAAGAGCAGAATCTGTTGTGGCTGACGGCTTTAAGTCGCGAGTGCGATGCGGCTTTCGGGGATGCCCTTGTTGATTTGGTGCCCTCCTATACCACCTTGCTGGTGATCTTCGATCCGCTTCAACTAAGCCCCTGCGATGCGCGGCGGCAACTGGTAAAAATATTGGCAACGCTCGAACCGGACCAGGCCGGGACAGACGGTGAGCTTCATGAATTGCCCACCTGGTATGACGCAAGCGTCGGCCCCGATCTGCATCGGGTCGCAGAGCTCTCCGGCATGACCGTTAACGCCGTTATTGAGGCCCATACCTGGCAAGAATACCGGGTATTCGCACTGGGCTTTTCTCCCGGTTTCGCTTTTATGGGATTGCTTGATGAGTCCCTCAAATGTCCACGCCTGGATACGCCCCGCAGCAAGGTGCCTGCAGGCAGCGTAGCCATCGCAGGACGCCAGACGGCGGCTTACCCGGCAGTGACACCCGGCGGCTGGAATCTGATCGGCCGCACTAACGCCCTTTTGTTCGACCGCGACCGGGAAGGGTTCAGCCTGCTCAAGGTAGGTGACCGCGTAAAATTTGTCGGAGTCAGCCGCGCTGCCTTCGAGGAACACGGCGGGGATGTGACACCGGTTCACAATGAGGTATCCCCATGAGCACCGACACCGCTATCGGATTTCGCGTGGAACGGGCCGGCCCGCTGGCTCTACTTCAGGATGCGGGGCGCTTTGGAGTTCGCCACCTGGGCGTGACACAGGGTGGCCCGGCCGACCTTCATGGCTGGGCATGGGCCAATTACCTGGCCGGCAATGCCTGGGGAACACCCGTTCTGGAAATCACCTTCGGCGGTCTGAAACTGGTGGCCGAAAACGATCTCACAGTCGCTATCGCCGGTGCTGACCTGGCAGCAAAAGACAGTGACAAACTGCTAGCTCTGTGGCGCACGATTACCCTCAAAAAAGGCGACCAACTGACATTCGGCACGCCGGTCAATGGACTGCGTGCCTACCTCGCCGTAGCAGGAGGCTTTTCCGCGGACGCAGTACTGGGAAGCGTGTCCTGCGTTGTGCGCGAGAAGCTGGGCGGTTTCAACGGGCAAGGCAACCGCCTGGAAAACGGCGATCAGTTAATGGTCACAAACGCCGGATCAAATAACCCTGAGCGGAAGGCACCCGCCCA
>JBBQMX010000085.1:0-7105 GCA_038329375.1 Pseudomonadales bacterium
CTGCTGAACGCAGTTCCTTCCACCTGGTTAGTAGAGATGATCGGTTACGCCGGTTATGACTTCGTTATCCTGGATACGGAGCACTTGTCCACCAATCCTGAATCGGTTGAGCATATGATCCGGGCGGCGGAATGTGCGGGCATAACTCCGCTGGTTCGGGTTCCCGGGCCAGATGTTGGTGCTATTGCCCGGGCCCTCGATAGCGGTGCTCAAGGTATTGTTGTGCCACGGGTGCGCAATGCCGGGGAGGCCAGGGCAGTGGTCAGTATGGCGCGCTACGCCCCACTGGGAGAGCGAGGTATTACGGGCGGTCGCACCACCGGGTTCGGGACTATTCCTCTTGGCCGTTACCTGGCGGAAGCCAACCGCGAAATACTGGTGGTATTGATGATTGAGGACACGGAAGGACTCAGGAATTGTGAGGAGATTGCCAATGTGCCGGGCGTTGACTGGCTGCTGGAGGGCGCTATCGACCTGTCCCAGTCGCTGGGTGTTCCCGGTGATCCCTTCCATCCCAGTGTGCAGGAGGCGATCACCGGTCTGGCCGAAACCTGTCGAAAAGCAGATCGTCATTTCTGTGCCTTGCCCCGTAATGCTGAACAGTTAGCCCACTGGCGCGCCTGGGGTGCGCAGGCATTTTTGTTGGGCGAAGACCGTAGTCTTCTGTTCAGGCAACTCAAGACTTACCTCAGTACCAGCAAAGCCTGAACGAAATCCGAAGCTCGCTCAAAACCATTTAAATCACCTGAGAATATAAAAGCCTTCGGATATCTATAGCACTTAGATGGTAATGCGTCCCATTACATTTCATGGTAAGTGACGCAAATGCCTAAATACCAACTCCACCAACAGAGGAAATATCAGGATGAGCGACACCCTGGTTTTGCTGGCCCACGTGCCTACGGACGCCGTCAACCATGGCTTTCTGCCTGCTGCTCACCGGCTCGGTCGCCGGGTGGTTATTGTGACCGATCAGGCCGCCGCCCATCATCAGCATTTCAGTCAGCCAGACCTGCCTGCGTATCCGGCCGATATTGTCGAGTGTGATGTGTTCAATCCGATTGCCGCTGTGGATGCGCTGGCACACATGTCACCGTTGGCGGGGGTGTTTTCCACCAGCGACCACCTGCAAACCGTCACGGCGCTCGCGGCAGCCTATTTCGGCTTGCCAGGTAAAGACTGGCGAGTTTGTTATCAGGCCAAGAATAAAGCGGCTATGCGTGCACGATTACAGACCGAGGAGCAGGGCGGTTGTTGGTTTGCCGAGCTTCACAATCCGCAAAGTCTGAACGCATTGCCTGCGGATGTGCCTTACCCCTGTATCGTCAAACCAAGGGAGGGGGTGGCGAGTCTGCACGTGGTGAAGATCGAAAGTCTCACGCAACTACACAATTATTGTGACGGTTTCTGGCGTCAGAATCCTGGCCAGCCTCTCCTGTTGGAGGCTTTTCTTGAAGGTCCTGTACTTACTCTGGAGACCCTCGGAGACCAGCATGATCTGATAGCGCTGGGTGGGTTTGATGTCACCTTGTCAGCACCACCCCATTTTGTGGAACTGGATGCCTGCTGGCGCCCGTTCCGGCCAGACGACTCGTTGATACAGCAAATGCTGGAGCAGGTGCGGGCGTTTGGCGTGCAATTCGGCGCCTGTCACAGTGAGTTCGTGCTGACCGCCACTGGCCCTCAGTTAATTGAGATCAATTATCGAAGCATCGGAGATGGGCGCGAGTTTCTGTTGGATCGGATGCTGGATGGCCGCTGGTTTGACAGTGTGCTCCGCCTACACCTCGGGGAGCCCTTACCCTCTCTCGAGCCGCCATGCCAGGCCGCCCACGTTCGCTACCTGATGGCGCCAGGTGCTGGCGAGATCGTTCGCGCGGGCGCCGCTCGCCAGGAATCCTGTGGTGATGGGGAGCTGGCGTTCAAACCCTTGCGAGAGGTCGGTGACGAGGTTCAGATCACCCATTCCAACAAGGATTATCTCGGTATCCTGCGCCTTTTCGCGAGCGACCAGGCGACGGTCGATCATGCGCTGGACGACTGGAGCAGGGTGCTTGCCGATGAATGGGAGCTGCGCTCATGAATGCGCCAGCGATCCCCCCGGTGTTGGACGCCAATCGCCATTTGACCAGACGCCTGATCGACACGTTCATTCGTGAAGACGTGGCAGGTTGCCAAAGTCGTGCACGGACCGTATCAGCGCACGAGGTACCGCACGCCCCGGAGGCTCCCGACACATGGCTAAGATGGGAGCTCAAGCAAGGCATTCTATGGTTGCCGGTGCGAGCTGCCTGTTTTATGCAGGCCTGGTGCTGGAGTGGTGATCCGCTCCTGTGGCAGTCCCGCGAGGCACTGGATGACTGGAAGCTGGTGATTCGCTATGACCAGATACTGTCTTACTTGCGCCCGGCCGCGGACGATGAGCAATTCACTCAGCACCAGATCTACGAGGCGGAATGCGATACAGCAATTTCGCACCATCAGTTGTGCCGGCATGAGCAGGCCCGATGGTTCCGGGAGCTTTCCGGGTCTGACGAGGCCTGGCTTGCATTCGCTGACGGCGCTGGAGGTATGTTGTTTTATGACCGCCTTGCCGCGTTCCATGATCATCCCTTTTACCCCAGCGCGCGAGCAAAAACCGGCTTTGACAGCGCTGCATTGCGGGCATACGCCCCGGAATTCGCGCCAACCTTCCAATTACGCTGGTTAGCCGTTCCCAAGGCGCGAGTGCAGGCCCAGGGAAATTTACCAGAGTGCTGGCCAGATTTTCCGGCGGTCGGTCTTGACGTCTCACTAGGGGATAATCACCGCCTGATACCTGTGCACCCGCATTTGTGGAACAGCGCCCTTACACAGTATTTGTCCGACTCAGATCTGGACGGCCTGGTTCATTTAGCCCCAAAACCTGCCGTTTGGGTGATGCCGACGTTGTCGGTACGCACCCTGCAAGTGGTCCACGAACCCACTGTTCATTTGAAAGTGCCGCTGACGATCCGGACGCTCGGCGCTCGCAATATTCGCACGGTCAAACCCAGCACGATTTACGATGGCTATACGGTGCAGCGTCTGTTGACGGCAGTGGCGGCCAGCGACCCAGCGCTGACGGCCCGATACAGCCTGACTGACGAATCGACCGGCGCCCATGTCGACGATCTAAGCTGGTTGGGAGTGATCGTGCGCCGTTACCCCGCCGGACTCGAAGGCACAACCGTGGTTCCCGTCGCGGCTCTGTCGGCCTCTGGTGCCGATGGGCGCTGTGTGATGGAGGCGTTGGCGGCGCGCTTCTATGGCGGTGACCTGACAGGCTTCCTGCAGGACTATCTCAACCTGACGCTGACGGTGCACTTGCGTCTATGGCTAAAGTACGGCATTGCCTTGGAGTCCAACCAGCAGAATTCCATGCTGGTGCTGGATGACGCCGGTCCCTTACGGCTATTGATGAAAGATAACGATGCCCCGCGTCTTTGGCCTGCACGATTATGTGCCCGTCGGGAGGAGCTGGCCCCAGTGGTGGATGAAGTGCGGGATGCCCGCATCCTGGTCGATGCCGAAGAACCCCTGGCGCAGATGTTCACCACCATCACCTTGCAGCTCAATATCGCCGTACTGTTGGAAGAACTGGTGGAACGGGGGCGCGGCAGCCGGAGCGACTGGTACACAAGGTTGCGAGATCAGATAGAAACCATTCTACGGGAGCTTGAGCAGGAGGGGGTGGCAACCGACGCTGCTCGCCAGTATTTGCTGGAAGACGATTACCTCTACGTCAAATACCTGTTGCGGGCCGGCAGCCTGGAGAGCAAAACGAACACGGGCGCCACCGATATTAACAAGTTCTACGGCAAAAGTGCCCCCAACTTCCTCAGGCGCCCTGCATGACTCGCATACAACGCAGACAGTTGGTGATTGTACTGCTGTGCCACTTTACGGCGGCCTTAGTGGCGCTCGGCATGCCGCCTTTTTTCGGTTTGATCCTGTCTGATGCCTTTGCCGTGGAGGGTACTCAATGGGTGGGCTGGTTTTACGTGGTCCCTACAGTATGTGCCGCACTGGCAGCGCCTTTCTGGGGTAAAGCGGCCGATCGCTGGGGGCGTCGTTGGTCGCTGTTGCGGGCGCAGTTGGGGCTTGCCCTTGGCTTCGCATTGGCGGGGTTGGCGCCTGAAGTCTGGATTTTCCTGGGCGCTTTAGTGCTGCAAGGGTTCCTCGGTGGCACATTTGCGGCCTCCAGTGCCTACTTGTCCACCAGCCTGAAAGGGGGAGACCTTAGCCGTGGCCTCAATTGGATGCAGGGCTCGGCGCGGGCCGCCATGGTCTTGGCGCCGGTGTTGTTCGGTGCGCTGATCAGCGTCTTTCCGGCGCAGGATATCTACCTGTACCTGGCCTTGCTGCCCATACTGGCCGCGCTGTTGCTCGGTTTTGCTACGTCGGCAGATAAGCCCAAGTCTGATGCTGTGGTGTCCGGAGAAACAGTGTCCGAACAACCAACGAGGTCTACGCGAACATTGCCGACGGAGTGGCGACGGTTATGGGTGGTGCAGTTCGCCTTCAGTTTTTCGATGGTGGCGACCTTTCCCTATTTCATTCCCTGGGTACAGCAAGTGGCTGGAATTGACGCCCTGACGGCCGGGATGCTCTACAGCCTCCCCCATCTTGTTTATTTGATTGCGCTCTGGACGCCCTTTGGGAAAAAGGTCGTCTGGAACAATAAAACCGGGCTTGCTGTCGGCTTCCTGTTGATGGCGCTGTCCTATGCTGGTCAGGCCTGGTACGTCTCCCTGATTGGGCTGGCGGTATGGCGCATTGTTATGGGAGTGGGCATGACACTTGGTTTTTTCGTCTTGCATGGCTGGATTGCGCAACTGACCAGAACGGATCGCGCCGGCCGTACCTTTGGTGCGCTGGATAGCATTGGCAAATGGGCGGGTGTCGCTGCTGGCCTGGCTGCCGGTGTATTGAGCGGGCCGGCCGGCCTGTCAGCACCTTTGTGGATGGGGGCCGCGGTGCTGTTGGTGGCGCTACCGTTAATCCTTACCTTCCGGAAACCAATCCCATTGGATGCTGAAGCCCCCAAACAGGTGACCACGTGATACCGCAGAACATTCTCAGGAAAGAGGACTCACACCATGCCCAGTACAGCGCTTAATCATCACTATCGAGACAAACAATGTGAAGACCTTGCAGGTCAACGCAGCATTGAAGCGTTGCTCAACTGCTATTGCCGTGATATCGCGGCCCCGGCCAATGAGCTGCAGGTGGCGCCGTTAAGCGGAAGGCGGAGCTGGCCCCAGTCGCTGCGGATGAAGCTGACCACCGGCAATGGCTCGGTCTTGCTAGTCCAACTGCCGGAACTGACAGGGGAGTTGTTGTTGGCCGTGGCGGGAGACTCTCTGGCCGGGAGCTATCGCTTCCAGTCATCACCTTTTTATAAATCCCTGTCCCGGGGCTGGCAAGTGCTGGACCTGGCCCGGTTGGCGAGAGTGCTGCTACAAAACCTCGCCCTGCGTTATGGGCAACCGTTTAACGCCGAGCTGTACCAGCAGATTCTGGCCAGTCGTGACGTTATGCGGCAAATTCTCAGCTATAGCCAGGTGCCTGCGGATTGGGGCGAAGGGTTGAAGGGCTACCGCTGGTCCGAACAGGCGCTGAGTTTCGGGCACCGTTACCACCCCGCACCGAAAGCCAGGGAAGGCTTCAGCGAAGAAGATACCCTGCAATATTCGCCGGAAATGGGTGCCGGGTTTGGGCTTTACTATTTCGCGGTACACCCCCGCGATCTGCGTTGCCGCGGGCAGGGGGCAGAAGACCTGGAGAATCTGGCGGCTCCGCCCGGGCTTGAGGTACCGTCAGGGTTCCTGGCACTTCCGGTGCATCCCTGGCAGGCGCGCTACCTGATGCGCCAGGCTTTCGTGCTGGAGGCCATCCGCAGTGGCCGTATTAAGCCGTTGGGGCAGGGTGGCAGCATTTTTTATCCGACGGCGTCGGTGCGCACGCTTTACCAGCCGGGTAATCCCTTTTTCTACAAGTTCTCGACCCATGTCCGGCTCACTAATTGCGTGCGCAAGAACGCGTACTACGAGCTGGAGAGCGCGGTGGCCCTGGCGCGGATGTTGCGGGAACACCTTGAACCGGCGCTCGCCGACTATCCGGGGTTCGCGCTGATGTACGAACCGGCCTATATCACGCTCGACTTCACCGAGGCCGAGGAATCCAAGCGTCATTTGCTGATGGAAGGTTTCGGCCTGATTTTGCGCAACAGTCTGGAGCCTCTTCTGGCGCCAGGAGTAACGCCATTACTGGCGGCGTCGCTGTTCAGTGAGGATCGATTCGACCACTGCCCGCTCACAGAAGCGGTGGGTGTCTGGGCACGTTTTGCCGGACTCAACCGACGCCAGG
This sequence comes from Pseudomonadales bacterium, assembly GCA_038329375.1. Taxonomy (GTDB): domain Bacteria; phylum Pseudomonadota; class Gammaproteobacteria; order Pseudomonadales; family Oleiphilaceae; genus Marinobacter. Next base: position 6,391 of record JBBQMX010000085.1, read on the forward strand.
CGGCAATTGACTGGTTTGAGCGCTATCTGGAACTGCTGGTACCGCCTGTACTGGACGCGCTGTTTGTTCACGGGGTGGCGTTTGAGCCCCATCTGCAGAATGTTGTTATCGGATTAAAAAACGGCTATCCCGCCCAGGTGTTTGTACGTGATCTGGAGGGCACCAAACTGATTGCCGCCCTCTGGTCTCAACCACTACCCGCCGAACTCGACGAACGTGTGCAGGCGTCGATTCTTTACAGCGCGGACAGGGGATGGCAGCGCATTGCCTACTGTCTGTTAATCAATAACCTGTTTCAGGCGGTCAGTTATCTCGCCCTCAACGATTCGGACCTGGAAAAGACGTTGTGGCGAGTCTGGCAAGCCCACCTTGAACGATTCCTGGACCGCTGTGACAGCGCTTGGGCACACCAGGTGCTCGGAGGATTACTCAGGGGCGAGTCCATTCCCAACAAGAGCAACCTGATAACCCGTTTGTTCAAATGGGCGGACCGGGATTCAGAGTATGTGCAGGTGCGCAACCCTCTTGCTGCCTTAGTGTCAGCGGAACCGTCGCAGGGTAGCTACATCGCAAGCATCGAGACAAAAGACAAAGCAAACGGCACGAGCAGCACAACATGACAAAAGTAGCGGACAGGAAAGTACCAAACAGGAAAGTACCGGAAAGAATTCACCAGGCAGCGCTGGATTTACAACGCCAGCACAGCGACCCCCTT
>JBBQMX010000086.1:0-7055 GCA_038329375.1 Pseudomonadales bacterium
CTGGTCATTCTTCTGATCCTTCCCTGGGCAACAACGCCCTGGAAGGAATGCACGAGGCCATGAGTGAACTGTTGGCTCTGAGATCCGGCTGGCAGGCGCAATACCAGAATGCCAATTTCAAAGTGCAGGTGCCAACCCTCAATCTGGGATGCATCCACGGGGGCGATAACCCAAACCGGATTTGCGCACGCTGCGAGTTGCACTTTGACCTGCGTCCACTGCCGGGCATGAAAATGAATGAATTACGGCAGATGATTCTCGACCGGGTACAGCCGCTGGCAACAGGTCGTGGTCTCAAGCTTGCGTTTGAACCTTTATTTGATGGCGTGCCCCCCTTTGAAACGGCCGCTGATGCGGACCTGGTTAAAGTCTGCGAGCGGCTTACTGGACACACTGCTGAAGCGGTCGCGTTTGCCACTGAGGCGCCGTGGTTACAGGAGTTGGGACTGGAAACTCTGGTCATGGGCCCCGGCTCGATCGACCAGGCCCATCAGCCGGACGAATTTCTGGCATTGTCACAACTGGACCCGGCAGTAAAAATACTGCAGGGACTGATTCGGCATTATTGTCTGGGATAGCGCAGGCGCGCTCCAAAACAACTGAATTTGCCCGGGAGCAAGGTATTGAAATCAAACGACTGGCTGCATGGGTTCCGCCATTCTTCACCCTACATCAACGCCCACCGTGGCCGCACCGTAGTGTTGACTCTGGGTGGCGAGGCAATCGCCCATGACAACCTGATCAATATCATTCATGACATTACCTTGCTGAGCAGTCTGGGGGTCAGACTCGTGGTGGCTTTCGGCGCCCGCCCACAGATACAGCAAAGACTGGACGAGGCTGGCGAGATATCCGAATTCAAGGACGGCCTGCGGATTACCAAAGAAGCGCAGTTACCCTTGGCCATGGAGGCCATCGGCGCCTTGCGGGCCTATCTGGAAAGCCGGTTGTCCATGGGGCTGGTGAATTCACCGATGCACGGTGCGCGCATCCGGGTCAGTAGTGGCAATTATGTGGCGGCGCGTCCTGTCGGCGTACTGGGCGGGGTTGACCACGGTTACACCGGCCGGGTTCGCCGGGTGGATGTCAGCGGTATCGAAAAGCTGCTTGAAGTGGGCCATATCGTGCTGTTGCCACCACTGGGGTATTCGCCCACCGGCGATGCGTTCAATCTCTCCTACGAAGATGTCGGCAGCCAGGTTGCCGCGGCATTGCAGGCGGAAAAGCTGATTATCTTTACCGCACACAAAGGCGTGCTGGATGAAGCCGGAGACCTGGTCAGGGAGCTTACCGTGCGCCAGGCCTGTGATCGGCTGGCAACCCTGAAAGCGGCCGATGCCGATAGCGATCTGTTGCGAGCCGCCTGCGACGGCTGTGTAAAAGGTGTGCGGCGGTCTCATATCATCAGCTATGGCGAAGATGGCGCCTTGCTGGAGGAGCTGTTTACCCGGGACGGGTCCGGTACCCTGGTCAGTGACGATAACTACGAACAGGTCCGCCGGGCACGGGTGGAGGACATCGGCGGCATCGTCGAGTTGATCCAGCCGCTTGAAGATCAGGGGATTCTGATCAGGCGCTCCAGAGAGTTGCTGGAAACCGAGATTGACTGTTTTGTTGTCGCAGAGCGGGACGGCATGATTGTCGGCTGTGCGGCATTGTACGCCTACCCGGAGGAGTCCGCGGGTGAACTGTCCTGTTTTGCGGTGGATCCTGCCTACCGTCGCGCGGGCCGTGGCGATGACCTGCTGGCAATGATCGAATCCAGGGCCCGGGATCAGGCTCTGGCGCAGTTGTTTGTACTCACTACCCAGGCCGAGCACTGGTTCCGTGAGCGCGGCTTTGAACCATCAAAGGTGCAATCCCTGCCGGGGCCAAAACTGGCCAGTTACAACACCCAGCGCAATTCAAAGGTCTTCGTTAAACGTCTCGGCTAGTCGCGTCAGTTCAATCCGGCGCTCAGCTTCAGGTTGTACCGACAGCGCAATGACGGCCCGGTAGAAAGCTTTGAAGTCGCTGTTGTGGTCCCGCAGGAGTTGGCGAAAGCCGGGTACGTATTGGTTGTATTGCTGGAACAGTGCCAGGTTGGCGTTATTGAGCGATGGTGGACTACTGCCCAGCGGGCCCGGCTCGGTCCAATGCTCGGACAGCTCGATATAGGTCTCTCGAAGCTGTTCAAATATAGCGGCTTTCCGGCTACGTAACTGGTCGTTGGGCAGCGCGTCTTGTTGCTGGTAGAGTGCCTCCAGTTTACCGGTGGTAACAGTCACCATATCGAGGGTTTGATTGCGGTGCTGCAGGCGGGCAAGGGCGCGATCAAACTCGGCTGGCTGGTTTTGCCGGTCCAGCCAGCGCTTCAGGCCTTCGAGCTCCACCGCCGTTGCAAAACTCTCGTTGAAGGCGGTATCTCCGGGGATATAAACCACCTGATGGCTGAGTTCGTGGATGATCAGCGCCGCCATTTGCGAGGGAGGCAGTCGGGTGAACCCGGAATGAAGCGGGTCATTGAACCATCCCAGGGTCGAGTACGCTGTGACGCCACCAATAAACGTGTCGTAGCCCTTGGCTCTAAAGATCTTTTCTTCGGCTCGCGCCTTACTGTTATTAAAGTACCCGCGGTAGGCCTGGCAACCGATCACCGGATAGCACCACTGATGTGGTTGTAACGAAAACTCCGGCACGGCGACCAGATTGACCACCACATAGGGGCGATCCAGAACAACGTAGTCAGTAAAAGTTCCTGAAACCGGCAAGGCGAGTTCCTGATTGGCGAACTCCCTTACAGTCTTTGCTGTCATCAGGGATTGTTTCAGAGCGGCCGGCGTATCGCCATCTTTCAGCATGTCGGAAACGGGCTGACGTGCCATCATCAGTGACCATTGTCCGCCAATGGCCTGAGAATAATAATTGAGCGTGGAACAGCCAGACACACTGATTATCAGTAGCGAAAGAAGATAGATCTGACTAAGCTGTTTCATGTGATTGTCTTTAAAGCTGATCGAGGCAAGTTATACTAGCAGGAGTCCGCAGGGCGGACATGAACGTAGTATCGGCAACAGCTATCTTGGATATTTTCACAGATCGATGTCACTGGTGTTGTCATAACGCCATAGCCGGTTTTCCAACTACCAGGTCGTCAATGAATTCCAAGGAACGTCGAGCGAGTCCTCGTCAACCGATTAAACTTGCCGCCCAGATTATGCTGGAGCCGGAACAGCCGTGGCCCTGCCAGATCGCAGATTTTTGCGCGGAAGGCCTGTTCATACGCTATTCGGCGGAAACAGCTCGAAAGGTTGAGAAGAGTTTTGCTCGAAGCGGCAGCGACGAGCTGACCGTGAGATTTCGCAGTGTGGACGGCAAAAAGCGTCATGAGCTGGCGGTTCGTGTGGCGCGTCATATGCAAGGTGCTATGGGAGTATTGTTCACCCGCGCCAATCCCGAAGCGCTGGACGCGATGCTCCAGCAATGTGGCGCCAGCCGCAGTCAGGAGCGTTCGGCACTGAAGCCGCCCAGTGAGAAGGTCCAGTTTGTCCTGCGTCAGTGTGCAAAAACACTGGTACAGCACATCGAGCCGTTGATGGAGTCGTGTTTTATCAGCATGATCGACGCTCTGAAAAAAGCGGCTCAAGGTGCCTCGAATCACCAGCAGGCCAATGATTACATGGATTCTGCTGGCCAGATTGGGGTGCGCCAGAGGGCGGTTTGGCACCAGATGCTGCAGGCGCTGGAATCACCTCTCAAGCCTGAGAGCAAGGGGCCGCCGAGTGCTGAATTGGCGCTGGTGGATAAAAGCGAATTTGAAGACTGGCTCACCATCAAGGTAATGGTGACCAAGGCCGACACCTTATACCGGGGCGACCTGCTACAGCTTAAAATGCGGCTGGATAAACTCTCGGTCAGTAACGCAACCGGGCACCAGAATCCGCTGGGCCCTTCGCTGATCTGCGAGGCTTTCCATGGTGGTTTACAGCACCTCAAAGCGACCCGAAACGCAGTGAAAGTCTGTTTGCGTGCGTTTGAAACTTCCGTTTTGCAGGAGCTTGAGCCTCTATACAATGACCTCAATCAGGTTCTGATCCGCCAGGGGGTTCTGCCGGACCTGGATCTCAGCAAGTACCTCAGTGAACGTGCGCCCCGACCGGAGCCAGCTACGCCGTCCCCGGCTCAGCCGCCAGAGGCCGCCATCCAGGCCCGGAATACCGAGGAGCTCGCTCAGCCCGGTGCGACTTCGTCGCAAGCATTGGAAAATACATCAAAAGCAGTTGCCAGCGCCTCATCAAAAGGGTTCCGCAGTTACTCCCAGACTGCACAATCCGCTTTCGCCACGGTACGCAATCTGGTGTCTACCCTGACTGCCAGCCGCTTGAGCCGTGGTGATGTTGATCCGGTTCCATTCCCACCCCAGGCCCGGCCGCTGTCTGCCGGGGAGTTGCAGCGGGAGTTGCAGCAGTTGCAGATGGAAAGTCTTCCAAACGTGTCTGCCACGTTAACACTCAAGGACCGGGTTATTGAACGAGTGAAGGCTTCTGGTGACAACGCACTGGATGAGGAACAGCAGGGCACACTCGACGTAGTCGACCGATTTTTCAGCAGCGTGGTGGCAAGCCCGAAATTGAGCGAAGCCACCAAGCAGCAGATGCGTCAGTTGGAGGTGCCGGTGCTCAAAGTGGTGTTGAGGGACGGGGCGTTTTTTGATGATCAGTCGAGCCCGGTCAGGGGTGTGATGAACCGTTTGGCACAACTGGGGATCAAAGGTGGCCGGGTAAATCCGGTCATTCAACGTCGCATTGACGAACTGGTCCAGCGTATCAACACCGAATTTGAGCAGGATACCCGGGTTTTCGAGAGCGCAGTTGGAGAGCTCGATACCCTGATCGATCGACAGAATCTGGTCTACCGCCGTAATGTGGAGCGCGTGACAGCCGCCGCTGAGGGCGCGCAGAAAGTGTCGGAGTCCAAGGCCGCGGTCAACGCTGCTCTGGATCAGCGACTGGCTGGCCGTAAAGTGCCCCGGGCGCTGGTGAGTTTGCTTGGTGGTGGCTGGAGGGATCTGCTCTCGCTGACCTGGATCCGGCAAGGGCCGGACAGCCAGCTTTGGCAGGATTATTTATCGGTGGTCGATTCATTGATCACCTTTGGCGAAGATTCCGGTGCCTCCATTAATCTGCCGGAGTTGTTGCGGGTCATCCAGGACGGTCTGGCCTCTATCTCCAGCAATCACATGCCGTCATCCCAGATCCGTGATGAGCTCAAGCAATTTCTGGTTCGCAAGCCGGATACGGTGGTTGAAATGGTCGAGGTGGCGCCAGCTGCAAAATCACCGGATGAGAAAGAGCTGGTCGCTCGTGAACGGGAAAACAAGAGCCTGCAGCGCTGGGTCGTCAGGGCTCAGAAACTGCGTACCGGTGACTGGTTGAAAGATCAGGAAAAACCGGAAGAACCCCAGTATGTTCGCCTGGTCTGGGTGGCGCGTGGTTTCAGCCGTTTTGTATTCGTAAACCATCAGGGTATGCGGGTGGTGGAGCTGGAGCTCAACGCTCTGGCGCGTCAGATGCAAAAGGGCATGATTGTCCCCGACAGCCTTTATGAACGGCCGCTAGTGGATGACAGTATTGATCGGATGGTCCGCAAGGTATACGACCAGTTGTCCTGGGCCTCCACCCATGACGAGCTGACGGGGTTGCTGGCACGACGGGAATTTGAGCGCATGCTCGAGCAACAGCTTGCTCGGTGCGAGGATGAGCGTGTTCTGGTCAGAGTGGATTTGCGCCAGCTGCGACTGCTCAACGATACCGCTGGCTATGCTGCTGGCGACGACGCTATCAAGTCCGTTGCAGGTATTCTGCAGGACCGGATTGCGGAAGGGATGCCGTTGGCGAGGCTTACCGGCAGCGAGTTTGCTTTTCTGGTGCCTGCGAAAGAGGCCGAGGTATTGACGGCTGGCGTCATTGAGGCGATAGAGGCCATGGAGTTGCCTTACGCGGGCAAGCGGCATCAGCTTTCCGGCAGCGCCGGCCTGGCTCCGATGCTGCCAGCTTTGGCGACTGCCGAGCGATGGCTGCGAGCAGCGGATGAAGCCTGCAAACTGGCGAGGAAAAAGGGCAATCGGCATACCGTCACTTACAGCCTGGATGCGACAGCTCAGGCCCAACAGGAAAAGATCACCGCAAAAGTCACGAATCTCAGTAGTCTGGACGAAGAGCGTATGTTGCTGCGCTGCCAGAAGATCATCCCCTTGCATCCTGAGGCCCGGTTACCGACCCAGCACGAAGTCCTGATCAGCATGTACGATGAAGCTGGCAACCTGATAGCCGCAGCCGATTTTGTAAGAACGGCCGAACGTTATAACCGGATGCAGGCGGTCGATCGTTGGGTGGTTGGCTATATGCTCGATTGGCTTCGCGACTCTGCCCCCACTGCTGCCGACTTGGGGGGCATGTGCATTAACCTGTCAGGATATTCCCTGAACGATGAGTCACTGCTGGAATTCATCTACGATAAGCTGAGTCAGAAAGACGCGCCGATAGAACGGCTCTGGTTCGAGATTAGCGAGGCGGCGGCCATCAATAATGTCCAGGGGGTAGTAGAATTCATCGAAGAAATGCGTGAGCTTGGCTGCCGCTTTTGCCTTGGAAACTTTGGCAGCGGACCGACATCGTACCAATATATGCGCAGCTTGCCGGTGGATCTGATCAAGCTCGACGGGGCGTTTACACAACAGGTGGCCACAAGCGAGACTGACCATGCCATGGTTCGCTCCATGGTAGATATGGCGCATTATATGAAGCGGGAAGTCATTGCCTCTCAGGTTGAAACCCGGGAAGCGCTTGAAGCGCTCAGATTGCTTGGGGTGGACTATGCGCAAGGCTATTTTATCGAAAAGCCACGGTTGTTAAGCAGCCTGATTTAACGCTTCCGGAACCGTCATCCTATGTCCCGACGTCACCCCATCATTGCCGTAACCGGTTCATCCGGCGCGGGCACTACCACTACCGGCAATAGCTTTAGCCGCATATTCACAGGCGAAGGTATTGATGCCGCCATGGTGGCGGGCGACA